>DATBSH010000137.1:0-22326 GCA_036559885.1 Pyrinomonadaceae bacterium | reverse complement strand
GTCCATAAAAGGCGTCGCGGTTGGCGTGTTGTTTATAGCCGTTGTTTGCACCCGATTGCTCTCTTTCGGCTACGAGTCTATTTCCCCCTGGACAACTTTAGAAACTGTCAGTTTTGACAGGAAATGGATAGCTATTGGTTCGAGATCTCGTGTTCTCTGTGCAAACTGTGCTTCTCTGTGCCTCTATGGCTGAAATCGACACGTTAGAACCACGGAACTACGGACGACACAAAGGTTGCTAACAGAGTTCAAATCGGCGCCAATCGAATCACTCCATCTAGTGGCGAACGCTCAGTATCCCGACACGTCGGGTACTGACTGTTTGCCACTTGATTCAGTTTGAATTCGAGAACACGTCGAGATTCTTCGCAGTCCGTTGAGAATGACCGTCTTCGACTCACGCTACACCTCAGCTCGTTCACCTAAAACGCTCTGTTAATCCCTCTAATTCGACCTGTAAGTTTTGACAGTTACTGAGAATAGTGCGCTTGCCTAGCATCCTGAGTATCGCGAAGTGGACGCGGAGGTTAGTGAAGGAGGGACTATGACGACAGCGAAGAAAGCTGCGGGCTTCATCCTTACATTGCTCCTGTTGCAGGCAATAGACGGCCGCATCAGCATGGCGCAAACACCAGAAGTCAAGAAGCCGCCTACGGAAGTCGAACAACTTAAGCAGCGACTTCAGCAGCTGGAGGACACGGTTAAGGATCTGAAAACTCAACTCAGTGCGATTGAGGAAGCGAAGACAAATCCTGCACCCAAGGTCGTTGAGGCCGCCTATTCAGATTCAGCACAGCCCACTACTGCTGCTGCTGAAGAACCGGCGGAGCCGCAAGATCAAAAAGGCGAGAGCACATTTCAAATATACGGATTTGCGATGCTGGATGCGGGTTATCAATTCAAGCAAAACCATCCGGACTGGTTCGATGTAATTCGCCCGGTCAAGTTGCCCTCCTTCCCGAACGAGTTTGCTCCGAATGGCCATACCTATTTCGGCGTTAGGCAAAGCCGTCTCGGCGCGAAGTACAACACGCCAACAAAGTACGGCGAGTTAAAAACGATATTCGAGTTCGAACTTTTCGGCACTGGAGTAGACGCCGGACAGACGACTTTCCGCTTGCGACATGCGTATGGCGAGTTGGGCCATTTCGGCGCTGGTCAAACGTGGAGTCCCTTTATGGACATCGATGTGTTTCCCAACTCAATCGAGTACTGGGGTCCTAACGGAATGGTCTTCTTCCGCAATGTTCAGTTTCGTTGGATGCCTTTGAAGGGACGCAACTCCGTGACGATTGCTCTCGAGCGGCCTGGGGCGAGTGCTGATCAAGGTAGGTTTGAGGATCGGATTGAGTTGCAGGGGATCCGACCGAAGTTCGATCTGCCTGATCTGTCAGGAAACGTTCGCTTCACTCGTGACTGGGGTTACTTCCAGGTCGCAGGAATGCTTCGTCGAATCAAGTGGGTCGACACACTCAATGATCAATTCGATCTAGGTGGGTCAGAAGTTGGCGCGGGTCTGAATTTCACGTCAAACGTGAAGTTCACCAAGAACGATACCGGTCGATTCGCGTTTGTGTTCGGACAAGGCATTCAGAACTACATGAACGACGCGCCTGTGGACATCGGTATCGAGATCACGCCCGGTGGAGATCCTCGGCGGCCGATTAAAGGCGTAGCCCTGCCGATGTGGAGCCTTGTGGCTTTCCTGGATCATAACTGGAATAAACGATTCAGCACTGCAATTGGCTACTCGTTCCTCGACATCGACAACTCGAACGGTCAGGCGCCAAACGCCTTTCATCGGGGCCACTATGCGCTCGGAAATCTGCTTTTTTATCCAATCGAAAACGTGATGGTCGGCGGTGAGTTGCAGTGGGGACGTCGTGAGAACTTCCTGGATGGATTCAAGGCTGACGACTTCCGCATTCAGTTTTCATTCAAATACAACTTTTCAAAAACACTCACGTTTTGATGGACCAACGGACTAATCCGTCCGCGACGAGAGGAGAAGAGAAGTCATGTTGAGAAAGAGGGTTCAAATGCGAGTGTTCGTTGCGCTTTTCGTCGCTATGACTTTCGCGGTAGCTCCGCTCACAGCCCTCAGCCAGAAGGCCAGTCCGGTCGCGCCGGGGAGAGCACAAGTGGAGGCCGTGGTTCGTGAGGCCTACGACAAGTTCAAGAACGACACGGGCGGCAAGAACGCCGATTACATTCCGTACCTTGCGCACGTTGATTCGAAGCTTTTTGGAATTGCCATCGCAACCACCGACAACCAACTGCTCACTATGGGAGACATCGAATACGCGTTTTCCATTCAGTCGATCTCGAAAGTTTTTTCTCAGGCGCTGGCAATGGAGGAGCTTGGACCAGACAAGGTTTTTGAAAAGGTTGGTTCAGAGCCAACGGGTCGTGCCTTCAACTCGGTCTTTGCTGTTGCCGACATGCCGACACACACCGGCAATCCATATGTAAATGCTGGTGCGATCTCCACAGTTAGTCTGATTTCTGCAAAAACCGCGGACGAGAAGTGGACCAAGATTCTCGACTTCTACAGTCGAGTCGCCGGCGAGAAACTCAAACTCATCGATGAAGTCTACAAGTCGGAAGCAGCCACGAACACCGGCAACAAGGCTCTCTCCATGCTGCTTGCCAAATACGATCGCATTTATGCGGACCCGTTTGAATCGGTAGATGTTTATACGAAGCAATGTTCTGTCGGTGTCAACGTGGCGCAACTCGCGCGCATGGGAGCAACGCTCGCGAACAACGGTAAGAACCCGAAAACGGGTGAGCAGGTGATCAAGGCTGAAAATGTCCCCTTCATCCTCTCGACGATGATCATGGCAGGGCTGTACGACGGTTCAGGTGGTTGGGCGTGGCACGTTGGCCTTCCAGCAAAGAGTGGAGTCGGTGGAGGGATCCTCGCAGTCGTTCCAGGCAAAGGCGCGATCGCTGTATTTGCTCCGCCACTCGATGAAGCAGGTAACAGCGTGAAAGCGCAGAAGGTGATCCAGTACGTGGCAAACCGTCTCGATTTGAACGTGTTCTCGCCTCGTTCTGTTGGGTTGAAGGGCGAATAGGTCAGTGCAGAACGAGCCATGAACAAGACCGCGGGTTGAATACCGATGATTGTAATATTTCGAGTAAACGCAACAACGAAGCGCAGCGCCCCAATGCTGCGCGCGTTGTTGCTAACCACCGTACTGGGCCTATCCGCGTTATGCTTTGGACAAGGTACAACTACCAGCGAGAACCAACCGACGCCCCTTCCCAAATCTCCTGGCCCCAAGAATCCGTTGACGGAGGATGAACGTGAAGAGCTGCTGAAGCTTATTCGCACTCTTCAGGAACGTGTGGAGAAACTGGAGGCGGCACAGACGTCTTCGGCTAGTAGCGCGCAGCCGGTAAACTCCACCGCAACTACATCAACAGTTCCCGATCCTGCCCCCGCGCGAGTTGCCAAAGAGGAATCCGAAAACACCGAATCCACTGCTACAGCGAGTACAACTCCGAAACAGGACACTATCGCGGACAAATTCGATGGACGCTACACGCCGAACCTCGGGTTCAGACTAGCAAACACCGAATACGGCGACCTGAATGTCAGTATCTACACCTATGTCCGATACCTGAATCAGCTAGGACTCGATTCAAACTACATCGATGCGTTCGGTAATGTGAAAAACGTCCAGGAAAGACAGGACTTACAACTGCTGAAACTTCAGATCAAGTTTCTTGGATGGATCCTGAATCCCAAGCTTCGCTACTTTCTCTACGCCTGGACCTCGAACGCCAATCAGGGCCAGGGTGCTCAAGTCGTACTCGCCGGCAACCTTCAATACACCTTCAACAAGTATTTCACCTTAGGCGGTGGAATCAGATCATTACCCGGTACGCGGAGTGTCGAGGGTAATTTCCCGTTTTGGATGAATGTTGATAGCCGCCATATTGCAGATGAATTCATGCGGCCCTCGTATACGTCGGGCATTTGGGCCACTGGAGAACTAGCGAAGAGGTTGAAGTACCAGGTCATGCTCGGCAACAACATGAGTACGCTCGGCGTGCCTGCGAGCAGGTTGGATAACGGCCTGAACACTTTGTCGAGCGCACTCATCTGGTTTCCGACTGGGGATTTCGAAAAGGGATTTAGCGGTCAGGGCTGGGGCGACTTTGAGCACCACGACAGATTTTCAACTCGTCTAGGATTTCACTTCAGCCGCAGCGATGAAAATAAAGAGAGTCAACCTAACGCTGAGCAGTTTGAAAACACGCAGCTCCGACTATCCGACGGCACCGTCATCTTTACTCCCGACCTCTTCGCGCCCGGAGTCACGATCACAGATGCGCGATATCGCATGATGACGGTCGACGGTGGCTTCAAGTATCACGGGTTCTCTCTAGAAGGTGAGTACTTTTGGCGCTGGCTGGACAACTTCAGATTCCTTGAGCAACCCGCACCCGACAGCCTGTCGCTAGTACCCGCACGACTGTTCGATCACGCGTTCCAAATTCAAGGTTCGGCGATGGTAGTACCTGAGAAATTGCAGGCTTACGTCGGCCATTCAAGGATCTTCGGCCAGTATGGCAGGCCCTGGGATTTTCGGTTTGGAACTAATTTCTTCCCGTTCAAGAACAAGGTGGTCCGGTGGAACACGGAGGCTCTTTACCTTTACAAGTCACCCGTCGGCTACACGTCTGTCCCATACCCGATTGGTGGCAAGGGTTGGGTATTCCACTCGAGTATGGAACTCGCATTTTGAGGCTGGCTATCATGTGTCGACGACAAGGTTGGAAACTCAACTGGCCCACCGGACGCGTTGCGATTCTTTGCATTGCTCTACTGGCTCCAGCGATCCAGGCAGTCGCGCAAAATCAGAATGCGCCGTCGACTGATTACCTTTTCAACGACACACATTTTCATCTCACAAACTACATCCAGGAAGGCGCCGACATTCACGACTTCCTGAGGATCATGGGGAACAAGGCCGGCAGAGTCGCTTTGTTCGGCATTCCTCTTCAACAGCAATGGTCCTATCGAGTCGACGCCGATCATGCGCCAACCTATTACCTGAACACAGACGCGCCACTCTATTACTACTCGTTTACCGACGCCTATATCGCGATGGCCTACAGGTCTCTTTCGAAAGAAGAGCAGGCCCGTTTCGATCCAATGATCACGGGATTCAATCCTACCGACATGTACGCAGCAGATCACATTCGTCGGGTGTTGAAGACGTTTCCAGGTGTGTTTACAGGTATCGGCGAATTCACCATTCACAAGGAATTTGTGTCAGCAAAGATCGCGGGTGAAGTCGCTAGTCTTCAAGACCCGGCACTGGATCGAATTATCGATTTCGCAGCCGAAGTTGGACTCGTTGTCCTCATTCACAACGACGTGGACGTTCCTTTTGCGAAACCTGATGCTACGCCGGCTTACGCCGATCAAATGAAAGCATTACTGAAGCGGCATCCCAACGCGACGATCATCTGGGCCCACATCGGTGTCGGTCGAATCATTCGTCCTTTAAAGACGCAAGCAGCGATGGTTGAAGAGATCATCAATGACCCACAACTTAAGAATGTCTACTTCGACATCTCCTGGGATGAAGTCGCGAAGTACATAGTCGCCACACCAGAGTCGACGAAGAATGCGGCGGATGTGGTTAACCGTCATCCAGATCGCTTCATTTTCGGTACTGACGAAGTGGCTCCCGCAACTCAGGAGAAATACCTGAAGGTCTACAACCAATACGAACCCTTGTGGAAGCTTCTCAGTCCCGAAGCAAGCGAAAAAGTCAGAAAAGGAAATTACGAACGGGTCTTCGATGAGGCTCGTCGAAGGGTTCGCAATTGGGAAGCAAGTAACGTAACTCCCCGCACGGCAGTGTCTGGTAATCAACCTTCAAGGCCATGAGGGCGACACAACTACAGTAATACATGGAGGTGTGGAATGAACTCAGTAACACAACGAAAAGGTCCAAAGAAGCTTATTAAGTGTCTTGTCGCCATCATTTGTTCGGCTGTGCTGATTCCCTGCAACGGATTCATCTTTGCACGGCCGACGGTGCCGGCAGCGCAGGACACGGCCGCGACGACGATTCCCGCTCAGCAACTTGATTCCCTCGTGGCGCCGATTGCTTTGTACCCCGACAACTTGCTCAGCCAGACATTGGTGGCCTCGACGTATCCGCTAGAGATTATTCAACTGCAACAGTGGTTGGAAAGAAATCCAGATTTGGCGAAGGACCAGAAGAAGCTGGCGGATGCGGTGAAGAAGCAGCCATGGGATCCGAGCATTCAAGCAATGGCGGCCTTACCTGATGTGGTGAAACGTCTTTCTGACGATATTCAGTGGACCACTGATCTCGGCAACGCATTTCTGGCCCAGCAGAAAGACGTGATGGATGCAATCCAACGAATGCGAAACAAGGCCCAGGACACGGGTGCCTTAGCATCGAACCAGCAACAGAAAGTGGAGAAGCAGGTCATCGAAAGCAAGGAAGTCATTGTGATCGAGCAGGCGAACCCTGAGGTTGTATACGTTCCTTCTTACAACCCGACCGTGGTTTACGGCGCACCAGCTTATCCATACCCGCCAATCTACTATCCACCCTCAACCGGAGCTGTAATTGCCGCAAGTGCAATTTCATTTGGCGTAGGTTTGGCCATGGGTGCTGCGTGGGGTGGCGGTTGGGGTTGGGGCTGTGGTTGGGGTGGCGGTGACATCAACATCAACAACAACAACAACTTCAACCGCAACACGAACATCAGCGGTGGAAACCGTGTCAACAACATCAGCGGCAATCGCGGCGGCGGTAATAAGTGGCAACACAACCCGTCGCATCGAGGCGGTGCGCCATACGGTGATCGAGGCACTGCCAACAGATTTGGCGGAAGTGCACGTGGTGATTCCTTAGGTAATCGACAACGAGCCGCACAGCGAGACATCGGCCGGCAAGGCGGCAATCTCGGCAGCCAAAACCGCGGAGGTATTGGCGACCGAGGTGGCGTTGGCGATCGCGGTGGTGTGGGTAATCGAGGAGGCGTCGGTGATCGTGGAGGCGTCGGCGACCGCGGAAGTGCCGGTAATCGCGGTGGCGTTGGTGATCGCGGAGGCGTTTCAAACCGCGGGGGCGCTGGAGTCAGCGATCGATCCGGTATCGGGTCCAATCGTGCTAGCGGGGGAGCGAGTGGCGACCGCGTTGGCAATCGAAGTATTGGCAGCAGCTCAGGAGGAAGCCGTGGCGGCTTTGGCGGAGGCGACGGGGGATTTGGCGGAGACCGAGCGCGTTCAAGCAGCAGCCGCGGATCTTCCAGCATGGGAGGTTTTGGCGGTCGCAGCAGTGGTGGCTTTAGCGGCGGCGGCGGCAGTCGCGGCGGCGGCGGCGGTGGTAGTCGCGGCGGCGGCGGTGGTCGTGGCGGCGGCGGAGGCCGAAGGCGGTAACGCGGTCATGGAAAGGAGCAACACGATGAATACAACAAATCATTTTTCGAAAACCCAATTCTGGCCCGTCTTAATCGGCATTTCGCTACTCGTTTTGATTGCGGCACCTACCGTTGCGCAAACCAGTGCTGCTGCTAAGGCGAAAACATTCGCTACAGCCCAGGAAGCCGCGAATGCGCTAATCGAGGCTGCCGAAAAATATGACGAGGTTGCGCTCTCTGAAATTCTCGGGCCCGACAGCTACGACATCATTCACACGGGCGAACCCGCTCGCGATCGTGAAGTAGCTCAGAAGTTTGCCGAACAGGCGCGGATCAAAACCAACGTCGCATTGCAGCCGAAGAACCCACGTCGCGCGGTCCTTGAGATCGGCGAAGACAATTGGCCGTTTGCTGTTCCCATCGTCAAAGTGGGTCCAACGTGGTCGTTCGATGCGAAAGCCGGCCGTCAGGAACTTCTGTACAGACGCATCGGCGGGAATGAGCTCGATGCTATTGCACTCTGCCGTGGCTATGTTGAGGCGCAACACGAGTACGCACTGCAGAAACGCGGCACTTCCGGCGTCAATCATTACGCACAACGAATCATAAGTACCCCGGGACAACAGGACGGATTAGCCTGGCAGAATGCTGATGGAAGTTGGGATGGTCCAATCGGTGAGAAAGTCGCCGCGGCAATTGCGCGAGGTTACTCAAGCAGAACTGAACCGTACCACGGCTATTTCTTCAAGGTTCTGAAAGGTCAAGGACCCGCTGCACCGCTGGGCGAGTTGGACTTTGTAGTTAAGGACGTGATGATCGGCGGCTTCGCGCTCATTGCGTTTCCTGCCCAATACCGAGTGACCGGCGTGCAGACCTTCATGGTTAGCCATGACGGTGTGGTCTATCAAAAGGACCTTGGTCCAAAGACGCTCGAGCTAGCTCAGGCAATCGATCGATTCAATCCCGACAAGACTTGGACGCCCGTGATGGACGACAAGTGAAGCTCTCTCAATGCGTTCTCTGCGGCCTCTGTGTCTCTGTGGTGATCATTGTGTACGTAGCAAATCACCACAGAGACAGAGGACACGGAGGATGCATCAGCGGATGGTTGCGAAGTGAGACCATGAAGAAACTAACTGTTTTCACACTTACCTGGTTGATTGCAGTGCCGATCAGCGCACAGCAAACACGGACCGAAAAAGATCTATTGGGCGAAAAGCAGATACCCGCTGAGGCCTACTACGGCGTGCAGACCGCTCGCGCGCTTGAGAACTTCAAACTCTCGGGCGTCCTAATCAACCACTATCCTGGCTTTGTCGAAGCCTGGGCCATGGTGAAGTTGGCCGCCGCACGTGCGAACACAGACGTCGGCGCGATGAAAAAGGAGCGGCTGGCTGCGATCGAAAAAGCTTGTCAGGCTGTTCTTGCCGGCAGATATCACGATCAGTTTATCGTCGACTGGTATCAAGGCGGCGCTGGAACTTCGACCAACATGAACGCGAATGAGGTGCTCGCGAATGTTGGTCTGGAACTAACGGGACATAAAAAGGGCGAGTATCAGTTTCTTGAGCCTCATGATGATCTCAACATGTCGCAGTCGACAAACGATTCATATCCGACTGCAATCAAAGTCGCATTTCTCCTGCGTAACGACCGGCTGATTGCGGAACTACAAAAGCTCGTTGCTTCGTTCCGGCTAAAAGGTGATGCGTTTCTCGAAATCGTCAAGATGGGGCGCACCGAGATGCAGGACGCGGTTCCGATGACAGTCGGTCAGGAATTCCACGCATTCGCGGCGAGTCTCGAAGACGAGATTAAGTTGCTTCGTGATTCGGAGAAGTACCTCTACGCCGTCAACATGGGGGCAACCGCAATCGGCACTGGCATAAACGTGCCAAAAGGTTATCCCGAGAAATGCGCAGAACATTTAGCGAAGCTAACGGGGAAGCCGATTGTTGCAGCCACTGACATGCTATCTGCCACGTGGGACCAACAAGGCTTCGTTGTTTATTCCTCCGCGTTGAAGAGTCTTGCCATCAAACTCTCCAAGATCTCCAGCGACCTAATCTTACTCACGTCTGGTCCACGTGCGGGATTGGCTGAAATCAACTTGCCGGCGTTACAACCGGGGTCGTCAATCATGCCGGGCAAGGTGAATCCTGTGATTCCGGAAGTAATGAACATCGTCGCATTTCGCGTGATGGGAAATGATTACAGCGTGACCTTGGCAGCGCATAGTGGACAGTTGCAACTTAATGCTTACGAGCCACTCGCCGGCTTGGCGGTACTCGAATCGCAAAGTCTTCTCTACAACACCTCAAATGCGTTTCGCACGAAATGCATTGATGGCATCACCGTGAACGAACGCGTGCTGTCGCGCTACATGGAAACTACTGTTGGCATTGTTACTGCGCTCAATCCGGTACTTGGTTACGAGAAGGCAACGGAACTCGCGAACGAAGCCTACAAGAGCGGCAAGGGAATTCTCGAAATCATCAGGGAGAAACACATCCTGACTGAAGCACAAATCAAAGATCTGCTCGATCCGGTGAAGCTGAGTGGGTTGGATAAGAGCAAGTACAAAAAGACTCAATGAAGTTGATGGCCCCCAGAAGGAGAAACGAGATGAGTAGAAAAGATAGGATTGCTAAACCGAAGTCCGAATCTGTATCGCAACCACATAAAGATCCGCTTGTTGGCTCTGACGAGTTGATTTCGCAGGAGATCCCAACTGGTGTGGATCGCCGGACGTTCGTAATGCGGAGCGCCGTGATCGGCGCAGCCGCCGTGATGACAGGCCGCCTTGTCTCCGCACAGGATAGAAGTCTGAAAGCGTTCAACGAGTCGCTGACACCGCAGAAGTCTGGCCCGCCAACGCCACAGCTATCCAGCGACCTCGACGTCGTCAAGAAGGGCAAAGGCCCAGTGATGACATTGATAGATGAGTTCTACAAGGTAGGGCCCGGCCCCTCGAGCTCGCATACGATCGGTCCGATGCGCATAACTTACGATTTTTATCAAAGGGCAACGAAACTGCCGGCGGACCAACTCGCGAAGGCTACTGCGTTGCGGGTCCACTTGTTCGGAAGTCTCAGCGCCACTGGTAAAGGACACGGCACAGAGCGTGCGGCGCTCGCCGGACTCGTGGGTAAAGAACCGGCGACGGTCGATCCGCTGTTTCTAGATAGCTTGCGCGACAAGCCTGATCAGTCGTTTCCGGTGAAACTCGGTCAAAAAACAATCAACGTTACGCTTAAGGACATCATTTACGACGCCACCAAGGGTGACTTCAAACATCCAAACACGATGACCTGCAAGCTCATGGCCGGCAATGACGTCCTACTCGAGCAAGAGTATTACTCGGTTGGCGGCGGTTTCATCGAGTGGAAAGGCTATACACCACCGAAGAAGAACGCTCCGAAGTATCCGTTCTCAACCATGAAAGAGCTTCGGGCGCACGCCGATAAAAACAAGATCTCAATTGCACAAGTAATGCTTGCCAATGAGATGTCGATCGCCGGCAGGACACAGGAGGAGGTATACGCCTTTGTCGACAAGATCATCAACGCTATGACCGCCACGGTGAAGTCCGGTCTGAGCATGTCAGAGGATGACGTGCTGCCGGGCCCGATCAAACTGCACAGTAAAGCAGCGACGGTGTACAAGCGCGCGATGGACGATTCCTATCAATCAGACCGAGGTATCGGCGCTCTGTCAGCCTATGCTTTGGCAGCATCCGAAGAAAATGGTCGCGGCCACCTTGTGATCACCGCTCCGACCGGAGGTTCCGCTGGGGTAATGCCAGCTCTGGTATACGGACTCGGCGAAGGCGGGCGGAAGCTACCTTTGCAAAAGATTCGTGACGGCATGCTCGCGGCAGCGGCGATCGGTTACCTCTGCAAGCACCACGCAACACTGTCAGCAGCTGAAGGTGGTTGCCAGGCAGAAATAGGTGTCGCGTCGTCAATGGCAGCGGCATTGGTCGCGACTGCGCACGACGCCGAATCGCGGGTTGTCGAGAATGCGGCGGAATCGGCTCTCGAACATCACCTGGGCATGACATGCGACCCGGTCGCCGGTTATGTGCAGGTCCCCTGCATTGAGCGATGTGCATTCGGTGCAGTCAAGGCTTGGACCGCCTATGCGATAGCTAGCAACGAGATCGCGTCGAGGCACCGCGTCGACTTCGACGCAACCGTGATGGCCTTGGCCGAGACCGCTAAGGACATGAACAGCAAGTACAAAGAAACGAGCGAGGCCGGACTCGCTCTCTCAGTGACGCTGTGTTGAAGAGCGGATCACTCAAAGAGTAGCCGCTGATCCCCAGGTTGAGAAGCTTGGGGAGAATGAGAGCTTGAGTGAACACGTATGGCACAAGCAGCTGCACAGCCCGTGATAAGCAAACCTATCTCGCACACGAGCGTGCGGATGGCGACTGTCGCCTGGCTACTGACGGCAGTCTATTACTTCTATCAATACGCGCTGCGTTCGGCTCCGGCAGTGATGATGCCACAGCTGTCTGAGGCGTTCGGCCTCAGTGCGCTGGGTGTTGCCTCAATAATCGGCCTCTTCTACTACGGCTACTCACCTTTCAGTCTTGTTGCCGGCGCGGCCATAGATCGAATGGGGACACGCAAGCTCGTACCATTTGCGGCAATTGCCGTCGGTATCGGTGCGCTTCTTTTCTCCACTGGTCAGCGGGAACTTGCGAGTGCGGGAAGGTTTTTGCAGGGTGCCGGCGGAGTCTTTGCGCTTGTCGGCGCAGTGTACATCGCAACGAAAAACTTTCCCGCCTCTCAAGCGGCCACGCTAATCGGAGCGACACAGATGTTTGGGATGGCCGGTGGATCAGCTGGTCAATTCGTGGTTGGTCCACTCATCGCTCGCGGACTGAGCTGGAGCAACTTTTGGATTGGGATGGGCATTGCCGGCTTGGTCATTGGTGTAGTGCTTTTCCTTTTGATTCCAAAAGAAGAATCGAACAAGGAACAAGGTTCGCTCAAAACGGTGGCTCGTGGATTTGGGGTCGTCTTCAAAAATCCGCAGTCGATCTTGTGTGGACTAGTTGCGGGACTGCTTTTTATCCCAACAACGATCTTCGACATGATTTGGGGCGTACGCTTTCTGCAGGAAGCTCACGGTGTCGACTACGCAACGGCAGTAATGCGTTCTTCGACAGTTCCTTTCGGGTGGATCATCGGCTGTCCCTTGCTCGGATTCATCTCCGATCGGATCGGACGCCGCAAACCAGTAATCATTGGTGCTGCAATCATTCTGCTCGCCTGCCTGGCGTGGATTCTTTATGGAAGCCCGGGTGTTTTTCCTCCTTACGTGCTTGGACTTGTCGCCGGCGTTGCATCGGGCGCAGCGATGTTGCCTTACACGGTGATTAAAGAAGCAAATCCGCCGCAGTTTGGTGGGACTGCAACGGGCGTCGTCAATTTCTTGAACTTCACCTTCAGTGCGCTACTCGGACCAGTTTTCGGATTGATCCTTCAAGCCGTGTCGAGTGGTTCAAGTCAAAGAGAACTCGAACATTACCAGACCACATTCAGGCCGCTCTTATACGGTGTGGTGATAGCCATCATCCTGGCGTTTCTGTTGCGCGAGACGGGACCTGCGGCGCGGCCAACGCTCAAGACCAAATAGATCGGAGCAAAAATGAGTCAAGCTATTGGAACCGGAAAATACGAACGACTCCTGGAACGGTGCAGAGGTTTGGCCGCAGTACCAACAGCAGTGGTCCACCCGTGCGAAGAGACAGCGTTATCAGGAGCCGTCGAGGCGGCAGAGGCCGGCCTAATCGAGCCTATCCTGGTTGGACCAAGAAAGAAGATCGAAGAGACAGCGAAGGCTGCCGACATCGATCTTGGTGATCTTGAAATAGCTGATACGCCACACAGTGTCGCTTCTGCTGCTCAGGCCGTAGCGCTCGTTCGCGAAGGCCGTGCGGAAGTGCTGATGAAGGGAAGTCTTCATACTGACGAGCTGATGTCGGCTATTGTTTCTCGTGAGGGAGGACTACGCACGGGCCGTCGCATTAGTCACGTGTTCATCATGGACGTACCCACCTATCACAAAGTGCTGATAGTGACTGATGCGGCAATCAACATTGCGCCGACATTGGAAGATAAAGTCGACATCTGCCAGAACGCGATCGATCTCGCTATCTTGCTTGGACTTGAGAAACCGAAGGTGGCAATTCTCGCGGCGGTCGAAACCGTCAACTCAAAAATGTCAGCGACGCTTGATGCAGCTGCGCTCTGCAAGATGGCCGAACGCGGACAGATCAAAGGTGGAATTCTGGATGGACCGCTGGCTTTTGATAATGCGATTAGCAAACAGGCCGCGCAGACGAAAGGAATTCGATCCGAAGTTGCGGGCGATCCAGACATATTGCTGGCGCCGGATCTCGAAGCCGGCAACATCCTGGCCAAACAACTCAGCTTCCTCGCGAATGCCGACAGTGCAGGCATGGTTCTCGGAGCACGCGTACCTGTGATTCTAACCAGCCGTGCTGACAGTGTGAGGTCGCGAATTGCCAGTTGTGGTGTTGCGAAGTTGGTGGCCCATGCGCGGCGGAGCAAGCTGTAGAACACAGGCTTTGGAGTGCGGTGACAAGTCACCGCTTTTGTCCGCTTCGACTTGTCGCAGCCTTGTTGCGGCAGTCCCGAGCGCTCGGGACGCTGGCCAAGCGGTGACAAGTCACCGCGGTGACCGTGAAAGGGAGCTATGGTTACGTCTAGTAAGAACAAAATCACCGTCGATGGCAACGAAGCTGCTGCCTCAGTTGCTTTTCGTCTGAGCGAAGCGATCGCCATCTTTCCGATCACACCCAGCTCGCCGATGGCGGAGGTTTGTGACGAATGGGCAAGCCGCGGGAAGACAAATCTCTGGGGCGTCGTTCCTGAGATTGCTGAAATGCAATCAGAAGGAGGTGCGGCAGGAGCAGTACACGGGGCGCTGCAGGCTGGAGCGCTCTCGACGACATTTACCGCGTCCCAGGGTCTGCTCTTAATGATCCCGAACATGTATAAGATTGCGGGGGAGCTGTCGCCGTTCACGATGCACGTGACAGCGCGGACTCTCGCCACGCATGCTCTATCGATCTTCGGCGATCACTCGGATGTGATGGCTTGCCGGCAGACCGGCTTCGCGCTACTTTGCTCAAACTCAGTTCAGGAAGCTCACGATTTGGCAGCAATAGCCCACGCTGCTACTCTCGAGTCACGTATTCCTTTCCTTCATTTCTTCGACGGTTTCCGCACATCACACGAAGTCGCGAAGATTACAGAAATCAGCGACGAGGATCTTCGCTCGCTCATCTCCGAATCGGCAATTGAGGCGCATCGCCAACGCGCCCTTACTCCTGACAAACCGGTGATTCGAGGCACGGCCCAAAATCCTGATGTGTTCTTTCAGGCTCGTGAGGCTGCCAATCCGTTTTATGACGCGTGTCCAGCAGTAGTCGACCGTCTTATGAAGATGTTTGCGGAACAAACCGGTCGCAAATACAGCTTGTTTGAGTATGAAGGCGATCCCAACGCTGAACATGTGATCGTAATCATGGGCTCGGGCGCGGAAACAGTGCACGAAACAGTCGACGAACTTACGAGCCGCGGTGAGAAAGTCGGCCTGGTCAAGGTTCGCTTGTATCGACCCTTTGCACAGACGGCTTTTTTGGCAGCACTGCCAGCAAGCACTCGCCGCATAGCCGTGCTCGATCGGACCAAAGAACCGGGCGCGCCGGGTGATCCTCTGTACCTTGACGTGATGACGGCACTGGGCGAGGCACGCGCTACATCAAAGTCATCATTCACCACTGAGCCACGAGTGATCGCCGGGCGCTACGGACTGTCGTCCAAGGAATTTACGCCGGCGATGGTGAAGTCAGTTTTTGACGAACTGAATAAGGAGAATCCGCTTCGCCATTTCACCGTTGGAATTATTGATGATGTCACTCACTTGTCCCTCATGTGGGATTCATCGTTCCGAACGAAAGCTGACGATGTCTCAACTTCGTTGTTTTATGGACTAGGCGCAGATGGAACTGTCGGGGCGAATAAAAACTCGATCAAGATCATCGGTCAGGAAACCGAACGGTTTGTCCAGGGATATTTCGTCTACGACTCAAAGAAGTCAGGAGCGGTCACCGTCTCACATCTACGCTCGAGTCCGCGCCCGATCCGATCGGCCTACCTAATCGACCGGACGAGCTTCGTAGCCTGTCATCAATTCGAGTTTATCGACAAGTTCGACGTGCTTGAGCTCGCGGCTCAAGGCGCGGTGTTTCTTTTGAACGCGCCTGGAGATGCGGCTTCGGTTTGGGACAAGCTGCCGCGAGAGATGCAGCAGGTAATGATCGACAAGCAGATTCGTTTCTTTGCCATCGATGCCTATGCGCTAGCGAAGCAAGTTGGAATGGGCGGGCGCATCAACACGATCATGCAGACGTGCTTTTTTGGCATTTCCGGCATTCTGCCGCGTGAGGAAGCCATCGCCCATATCAAAAATTCGATTGAGAAGACGTACGGCAAGCGTGGACCAGAAGTCGTTCGCAGGAATTGCGAGGTAGTCGACCTGGCGTTGGCGCACCTGCACGAGATTCAGCTCCCGCAAACGCCCAATGCGACACGAACGCGGCCGCCAATTGTTTCTGAACGTGCGCCCGACTTTGTGCAGAAGATCACGGCAGTGATGTTAGCGGGTAAGGGCGATTTACTTCCCGTGAGTGCCTTCATGGCGGACGGCACGTGGCCGGTAGGCACCGCGAAATGGGAGAAGCGCAACCTGGCGCTCGAAATGCCTGTCTGGGATCCGAAGGTCTGCATTCAATGTAACCAGTGCGCACTTGTCTGCCCGCATGCTGCAATTCGCGCAAAAGTTTACGACGAAGCATCGCTCGCATCGTCGCCGTCAACTTTTAAATCCACGGCATACCGGGCACCAGAATACAAAGGGAAGATGTTTACGATTCAAGTGGCGCCGGAAGATTGTACCGGCTGTAACCTGTGTGTGAACGTTTGTCCCGCAAAGGACAGGACAAATCCAAAACACAAAGCGATCAATATGGAGCCACAGGCGCCGCTGCGAGATGGTGAGCGCGTCAACTACGACTTCTTCCTCAATCTGCCGGAGTTGCCGCGCGGCGATGTGGTGCGGCTCGATCACAAAGGCTCACAATTTCTGGAGCCATTGTTTGAGTACTCTGGTGCTTGTGCAGGTTGCGGGGAGACGCCTTACCTGAAGCTGTTGACACAACTGTTCGGCGATCGTTTGCTAATCGCCAATGCTACAGGCTGCTCATCCATCTATGGCGGCAACCTGCCCACGACTCCGTACACAACGAACCTCGATGGAAGAGGTCCAGCATGGTCTAACTCACTCTTTGAAGACAACGCCGAATTCGGTTTTGGCTTCCGCCTTGCGCTCGATGTTCACGTCAAAACCGTCACTGGCCTTGTGAAACGACTCGCTCCAGACATCGGGGACGTCCTGGTCAGAGAATTACTGGAAGCTAATCAGGATAACGAAGCGGGAATCATTGCGCAGCGCGAACGAGTCAAAGCCTTGCGCCAAAAGTTGGCTGGTCTGAATTCCGCCGAGGCGCGACGTCTCGACGTTCTGGCAGATTATCTCGTGAAGAAGAGCGTCTGGTTGGTCGGTGGTGATGGTTGGGCTTATGACATCGGCTACGGAGGGCTGGACCATGTGATAGCCAACCGCCGCAACATCAATATTCTCGTCCTGGATACGGAGGTCTACTCCAACACAGGAGGCCAACAATCGAAGGCGACTCCGCTCGGCGCTGCGGCGAAATTCGCCGCGGGCGGCAAAACGATCGGAAAGAAAGATCTCGGCCTACTCGCGAATATGTACGGTCACGTTTATGTAGCGCGTGTGGCCTTCGGCGCCAAGATGGTCCAGACGGCCCAGGCCTTCCTTGAAGCTGAATCCTACGACGGCCCCTCTCTGATCATTGCTTACAGTCATTGCATTGCGCACGGCTATGACATGGCCCAGGGTGCAGCGCAACAGAAGTTGGCGGTCGAGTCAGGAGTCTGGCCGCTTTACCGGTTCGATCCGCGCCGGCTGGTTAAAGGCGAACCGCCCCTGAATCTCGACTATGGCCCACCCAAACCCAAAGTCGAAGAGTACATGCGTAACGAATCGCGCTTTCGCACGATCGAACGCGCCGATCCTAATCGCTTCAAACACTTCCTGGAAGAGGCTCAGGCTGCCGCGACACGCCGTTATGTTGGCTACCAACAACTCGCGCAGATCACGCTGCCTGCCAGGGATAGAAAGGAAGACCAACCGGCGTCCGGAAATGGAGATGGTGACGAAACAAAATGAACCTGAAGACTACATATTTAGGAATTCCGTTGCGGCATCCACTGGTCATTGGATCAGGTTCACTAACCAACGATCTTGAGACTGTAAGAGAACTCGAGGATGCGGGCGCCGCAGCTTTAGTGCTGCGTTCGCTATATGAAGATGAGATTACGGGCGAACAGATGGCTGCTTTCTTTCACAGCGAAAACTACAGTGAATCGTCTGCCGAAGCCGGAAGTTATTTTCCTGACCCTGAATTGGCCCTTGGACCGGATGAATATCTGGAACACCTACGCCGAGTAAAGGAAGCAGTAAATATTCCCGTGATTGCCTCGCTCAACGGAACAAGTGCTGGTGGTTGGGTTTCTTACGCGCTACTCCTAGAGCAGGCTGGAGCCGACGCCGTCGAACTGGATCTTTACCATTCCGCGAGTGATGCGGCGACCACCGCCGCCGAGGTTGAAAGTCAGATGATTGAGGTTGTTCGGGAAGTGAAGCAAGCGATTGGCATTCCGGTCGCTGCAAAAATTTCTCCTCTCTTCACTGCTTTCGCGAACTTTGCCAGCCGGCTCGACGCAGTAGGTGTCGACGGTATCGTGGTTTTTACGCGCTTCCATAAGCTCGACATCGATGTCGTTGATCTAGAAGTTCTGCGTTCGTTGGAGTTGTCTGACTCCTCCGAATTGCAGTTGCGACTGAGAGGTGCGGCAGTCCTTGCCGGCAGAGTAAAAGCTTCCATAGCAATTGCTGGCGGTGTCCACACCGCTCTCGATGTCGTCAAAGCCACGATGGCAGGAGCCAGCGTCACTCAGTTGGTCTCCTGCATTTTAAAGAACGGCCCACGTCACTTGCGGACGTTGCGCGCTGAACTCGACGCTTGGATGGCAGTCAACGAATGGGATTCGCTCGACCAGATGCGCGGAAATATGAGTTTCGAACGGATCCCAAATCCAACTGCGTACGAAAGAGCTACGTACAGGATCTTCCATTAAAAAAAGAGACGAGCAAATCAGTGAACGATTATGCCCTTGTACTTAACGCAGGATCTTCAAGCTTAAAGTTTTGTGTCTTCGAGCGGTCTCCAGGTGAGAACTGGACGTTGGAAGCGCGAGGCCAGATTGAAGGTATAGGAACGTCGCCTCGTCTCTCAGCCAAAGGCGAGGATGGCCAGAGTCTAGTTGACGAAAAGTTAGAAGCGGTGCGCGATGTACGCGGGGCGCTGGACAGTTTAGCCGACTGGCTCCGGTCAAAATATGGAGGGGCGCGCGTGCTTGCCGTTGGTCATCGCGTGGTGCATGGCGGGGCGAAATTTGCGCAACCGATCGTAATCAATGATCAGGTTCTGCAGGAGCTCAGGGCGCTGATTCCGCTCGCTCCTCTACATCAGCCCTACAATCTTGCAGCAATCGAAGCGGTCTCCGAACGACTACCGGGCGTACCGCAGGTTGCCTGCTTCGACACCGGATTTCATCGAGGTCATGAAGCTATTGCCGACCTGGTTCCTTTGCCACACGACATCTGCGAATCAGGTCTGCAGCGATACGGATTCCACGGGATTTCTTACGAATATATTGCATCGGTTTTGCCCGACGTAGCTCCGCAGATTGCGAACGCTCGCATCATCGTTGCGCATCTCGGCAGCGGCGCCAGCATGTGTGCGATGAAGAACGGCAAAAGCGTCGACACTACGCTGGGCTTCACAGCGCTTGATGGTCTTTGCATGGGGACGCGGCCCGGCGCGATAGATCCTGGAGTGGTCTTGTATCTGTTTCAGAACCTGAACATGTCTTCGAAGGATGTGGAGACGATTCTCTACAAGAAATCGGGTCTGTTGGGAATCTCCGGAGTCAGTAACGACATGCGGGACCTACTTGGAAACAGTGGACCGTCGGCTCAACGCGCTGTGGATTACTTTGTTTATCGCGCTGCTAAAGAGATTGGCGCGCTCGCAGCGGTTCTGGGCGGTGTCGATGGCCTGGTTTTCACAGCAGGTGTTGGTGAGAACTCGGCTGAAATTCGCCGGCGCATCTGTGAGGCTTCAGCGTGGTTGGGAATCGAACTTGACGCGGACGCAAACGCTCGAAAGGCGCAGCGGATATCGACGCCCGAAAGCAAAGTCTCGGTTTGGGTGATCCCGACGAATGAGGAACTCATGATCGCAAGGCACACTGGATCGCTGCTAGGGCTACGAGGAGCCAGTCAAGGCACACGAACTGCCTCGGCGCAACAGTCATAAAGTGCCAGGATTCATGATCGTCACGAAGTATTCAGTACCGTTGGCGGTAGCCAATGGCCAAGAACCAACTTGATAGTGGCCGTTTGCTGTCGCAAACGGTACCGATTCCGACCAGAGGAGAACAACAATGGCTACTGTCGTTGCTAAACCGAGTCCGGATGGAAGAGAAAATCCTGCGTGGCAAGGATTCAACGGTGGTCTCTGGCAAAAGCGGATCAACGTTCGTGATTTTATCCAGCAGAACTACACACCTTACCACGGTGACGAGTCCTTTCTTGCTCCCGTAACCGAGCGAACCAAAAAAATCTGGGCTCGACTTAACGAGTTGTTTGTGGAGGAACGCAAAAAAGGCGTGCTTGACGTTTCACAGATTCCCACTTCCATCACTGCCCATGCGCCCGGTTACATCGATCACGACCACGAGATCATCGTCGGTTTGCAAACTGATGCGCCTCTTAAACGCGCAATCATGCCGAACGGCGGTTTCCGGATGGTGCTCGGTGCTCTCAAGACTTACGGATACGAGCCCGATCCACACGTGGTCGAGACGTTCACGAAATACCGCAAGACACACAACGACGGAGTCTTCGATGCTTACACGTCTGATATAAGGCGCTGCCGCAGCTCACACATCCTAACTGGCCTTCCCGACGCTTACGGTCGAGGTCGCATCATCGGCGATTACCGTCGTGTTCCCGTGTACGGCGTCGCAAGATTAATCGAGCAAAAGCAAGAAGAGAAAAATAATCTGGATTCGGCTATGTCGACCGACGAGGTCATTCGTGACCGCGAGGAACTGAGCGAACAGATTCGTGCGCTGAAGGAATTGCAGGAGATGGCTTCAAGTTATGGGTTCGACATCTCGGGTCCCGCACGAACTGCTCGCGAGGCTGTGCAGTGGCTTTACTTTGCGTATCTGGCAGCTGTGAAAGAGGGTAATGGCGCTGCGATGTCGCTCGGGCGCACGTCAACTTTCCTGGACATTTATTTCGAACGTGACTTGGCGTCCGGAGCAATTACTGAGGAGCAGGCGCAGGAAATCATCGACGACTTCGTTATCAAACTGCGCATCGTTCGTTTCCTGCGCACGCCGGAATATGACGATCTTTTCGCCGGAGATCCGACATGGGTGACAGAGTCGATTGCCGGCATGGGTGACGACGGACGATCGCTGGTGACCAAAACAAGCTTTCGCTATTTGCAGACTCTGTACAACATCGGTCCAGCGCCGGAGCCGAATCTCACAATTTTGTATTCGCCACGGCTGCCTGATGGGTTTCGCGATTTTGCGGCGAAGGTTGCTATCGACACGAGCTCGATTCAATTCGAGAGCGACCAGATCATGAGGCAGGCGTGGGGAGACGATGGCGCAATCGCTTGCTGTGTGTCGCCGATGCTCGTCGGCAAACAGATGCAGTTCTTTGGTGCGCGAGCAAACCTGGCAAAGTGTTTGCTATTTGCCATCAATGGCGGACGCGATGAAATCAGCGGTCAACAAGTGGGACCGGCGTACCCGCCGGTCCAAGGTGACTATCTCAACTTCGAAGATGTCGTCGACAAGCTTGAAAAGATGATGGAATGGCTGGCCGGTGTGTATGTCAACGCCATGAACGTCATCCACTACATGCACGACAAGTATGCATACGAGCGGTTGGAAATGGCCCTTCACGATTACGCGCCACTGAGAACTATGGCCTTTGGCGTTGCCGGCTTGTCTGTTGTGGCTGACAGCCTTTCTGCCATCCGGTATGCAAAGGTTGGCGTGGTGCGAGATGAAACTGGCCTGGTAACCGACTACCAAATTGAAGGAGAGTTTCCGCAGTTTGGCAACAACGACAATCGAGTAGACCAATTGGCTTCGTGGGTCGTGAGCACCTTCATGAATAAGCTGAGAAAGTACCCCACATACCGGAATGCTCTTCACACCCAATCGATTCTGACGATTACGTCGAACGTCGTGTATGGCAAGAACACGGGGAACACGCCTGACGGACGTAAACATGGAGAGGCGTTTGCTCCTGGCGCGAATCCAATGCACGGCCGCGATAAGTACGGAATCCATGCCTCGGCTGCCTCGGTCGCCAAGATCCCGTATCGCGATGCCGCTGACGGGATCTCTTTGACTAGTACGTTACTGCCGGAAGGTCTTGGAAGAGTCAGCGAAGATCGGATCACAAATTTACGCAACATGCTCGATGCGTTTTTCGGCGTCACTGGCTATCACATGAATGTGAATGTGCTTAATCGAGAGACGTTGATGGATGCAATGGAGCATCCGGAGAAATACCCGAGCCTTACGATCCGAGTTTCGGGATACGCGGTGAATTGTG
>DATBSH010000136.1:0-9497 GCA_036559885.1 Pyrinomonadaceae bacterium | reverse complement strand
GACTGCAAAGAAAGCGAATCACGCGCAACAACGGTGTGTCGACCGAATTTAGGTACGACTTTGAGGGAAGGACCGTTGAGATAAAGCATTCCAATCCTCAAGACAACATTCTGACGCTCCAGTATTTATATGATGCCGCCGGCAACATGCGGCAGAAAATCGAAGTCGGACAGGACCTTCAGAACACTCAGAGTTTTAATTACGATTCACTCTTACGCGTCTTCGAAACTACAAGTTCGCCGAACGCTGCGCTGGTAAACATCTCTATATTGGCGCCGCCAAACGTTCTCATTCAGGATCCCATTCCGAATCATCAGGCGGTCGTCGATCAATTAATTACGGCGGTCAATGTGCCGGTACGAACGTACGTCTACGACGTTGTCGGCAACCGAACTTCCGCGACATTTGACGGCAACATTACGAATTATCAGGTCAACGAACTCGACCAGTATTTTAGGGTCGACACCGCCGAACACGAATACGATGAAAACGGAAACCTGATTGAAGATGAGAGTTTCTTGTACCGCTACGATCACCGAAACCAGCTTTCGTTAACAGAAGAGAAGTCGAGCGGCGAGCAGGTCCGGTGGTTTCACGACTACTTTGGCCGGCGCAGTGTTCAAAGAGCTGGGACAGACACGAGAGTACTACTCTACGATTCGTACAACCTGCTCGAGGAATACCACAACGATGTCCTCGAATTAAGTGTTCTTTCGGATACGTTCCCGGACAGCTTCATAATCTGTTCGAAGAATGGCAGTGAGTTTTATTTGCTGCCGGACCTGACTAAGTCCGTCCGTTACATTTTCAACGGCAATCAGAAACATAACTTCTACAGCTACGACGAATTCGGCAATCTCGAAAATTCCCTGATTGCGGTCGACGATAATCCCTTCCGCTTTGGCGGCAAACGACTGCTGCTGCAGAGTAACAAATACGATTTCGTTTTCCGCACGTACGATCCGTCAACAGGCCGATTCTTTCAACGTGATCCATACGGGTTTATCGACGGAACCAACATGTACAGTTTCGTCGGTAATAATCCGCTCATCTATACGGACACGTTTGGTGTCAACCGGAGCGAGTCCAATTCAATTCCGTTTCGGCCGACGATACTTCCGCCGCCAGTCGTAACGGCGCCAAATCCGCTGCCGCCGGTTCCGAAGATCGATCTTCCTCAAGCGCCGCCAGGAACCAACTTCGCTGCTGCGGAGCGCGCCGGCAGAGCAAACCTGAGGATCTTGATACCGCATGGTCCAGGCGAGCAGGCGCAGCATTATCTCAAGTGGCGCAATGGCAGGGACGTCAATCTCGATCCGACAATCACTAACAATCCACGCTACATGGGACCGTTGCAATCGTTAAATCGGTTGAGCAATGGTCCTTACGTCATTGATGGCCGCACGTACAACAATCCGCACAAGTACGCCGATCGTGGGCTTTATCCATACTACGAAAGAACTGTTGGTCCAAAGGTCAGTCGTTGGGGCACAGACCGCGTTGTCCACGTTAATGTCGGAAGAAGAGTCCAAAGAGACATGACCGGAAGTTCCGGACCCAGACCTCCATACATTATCGGCCCAACGATCAAAGGAATAGCGGGTGGTATTATTCAAGGCGTCTCACAGAACTTCGTGCCGTACTATGCCGAGGCGGAATTGGCCACGTACACAGGCGCTCATTTCGCGTGGTCTCAAGGTTGGCTCGGTGTCGGTAATGCGTTGGAGTTCATTAGCACACGAGCTTTGCCCGTCGTAGGTGCGTTTGTCGGGGGCTACATGATCGGCAGTTGGATAAACGAGGAGACTGGGTGGAGTCACAGTCTTTCTGATCGAGCCATTCGCAATCGAGGCGTCTATCAGGACCTGGGCCTGGGCGACACCACCTCAACAATCCTTGGCGGCGCAGCAAATATTCCCATACTGAGCGAAGTCGGCGAGGGAATTGGCAGAGGCGCGGGTTTCCTTACCAAGAAGGGTATAGCAGCGAAAGACGAGATCGTGAAACGTCTGACCTCAGACGATTACACGATGAATCCGTTTGATACCGAGCTCTGGTCAGATTTCAAGAGTTTATTTTAAAGCTCTGCTGTTTCAGGCTTGCATAACACGCTGGACCTCTGCTGTTCTGCGGCCAACCACTCAGGATGCGAAGCAGTGCGTGAAACGAATCTTTCCTGCGTTGCACGCTTCCACGAACGCCGCATTCGCACCCTGCTCTTCGAATACAGTGCTCGACGGCACAGGCCACCTCCTAAAAAACGCGTTCGAGGTCTCTTCTTTTTTAAAAATAGGCTGACCAGTCCCGGAAAAAACTGGACCAGCGATGAAGTCTGCTTTTCGGAATTCTTGTGCCCAATTTGTGTCCAGAATTAACAGCACATGACGGATAGTGAACTGTACAGAATGGCAAGAAATGTAAAATGCTCGAAAATCCTTGGTGGCTGCAACTTTCGAAAAGGCAAAGACTTAAGTTCTTGCCGAGATGATGATTCATAACCCCAAGGTCGGCGGTTCGATCCCGCCCCCCGCTACCAATAAAATCAATAATTTAGCTCTTCTCTGCTCTATCAAAATTTCGCTTCTCAGGCGCTTGCCAGACTTTTGCCAGACTTTTTCTAAAACGAAGTACATTTGCACCCCAAGTCTGGCAAAAAACAGACCCAGACGCGGCAACTCATCCGATCGACGTATGAATGTAATCGTTGCAGGCAACACTAGTTATCTCGATCGCGTCCGTGTTTAATTGCTAACGGCTCCGTCTGAACTTGCTGAGAGCGTGGGGCTGAAAGCCCCATGCTCAGCGGGTTGTTTTCCGCTTGATGTTCGATAACTTGAGTATTCACACTTATTGTCGATTTCGTCTTGCCGTAAGAATGGGGCTTGTCACATGTACGTAGCTTTGCGTGCACATTTACGCAGGATCTCATCGCGCGCTCGGTACGCCCCACTGAAAGCACTCGGTGAATTGACGCCTGCGCTCTCAGCGGTCCAACATTGCTTCTCCTTTGTGTGCAACTCGAGTTCAGGTCGCAGTCTTCGCACGAGCTACCTCTGGCTCGCCAACTAGTTCTTCAAAAAGCGTCCGGTAATGGATCATTGCCTGGCGCAAGTCTTCGGTATTGGCCTGCCCCTGAGTTTGACGAACTGCGATCGCGTGGGCCAAACGGTATTTTTCCATAACCAGGGGATGGTCCACGGAAATATCTGCCGCCTGCTGTTCAAAGTCAGTTACCGGATAGCCGCGTGTGGTGAGCACATCGCGTAGCAGTTGATCGGCCTCCGTGACCGCCCCACCGGGGCCGTCAACGAACCGCGACTGAACTCTGCGCCACGAATCCACGAAACGCGCACGATCACCTGAAGCGAGTGGTCGGATGTTCAAACTCTCCACTCGTTGTGTGCGCTCTTTGAGGCCGGCTTCTGCATGCCGCCGGCTGCCATCTTCCTTCACAGCGCGATCATATTCAGCGCCACCAAACTGAGTGCGCAGCCTTCCAGTGCGGCGCTTTCGGAGAATAAGCCAAGCGGTGATGCCTGCAATGACTATCACAGCGAGACCAATAATTAAGGCCAGTTCTCTTGGGCCTAATGTTGTTATATCCATTACCTGCCTCCAGTTTTTGTACCACTCCTTGACTTCTTATCTTTTAAGGCCCAGCGATTCGGTTGAGCCAAGTCGAGCCGCAGTCACCAATTCTCGAGGGCGTCTTTCGTTTGTCTGTCCTACAGACTAGGCCAGCGCTCATCGTATCTCACGCCATGCTTTGAGCCTCTTCAACTGCGACTGGTTTGAAGAGTATTAAACCTCTCTTCAATTCCTCAAGCGCGATGCTCGTATTCCTTCGCTTCAGTCGATCGGCTGCGATCCGCGGCTGTGCACCTAGTAAGAGTTGCTTGTTTCTGTGGGCTGCCAGGATGACCAACTGAAATCTGGACATAATACCCGGCCACTCTGCCGGTGTGTTGTCGTTAGGAATGTTACTGCTCACTTCTACTATGCCAGTCATATTTTTATATCCGCCTTTAAAGGGGCTGTGAATTGAACTCAGCGCTTTGCCTGGTCTACTTTTTGATTTTATAGTTCTTGCCTTCACCGTTTGCTCTTAGGAAGGACAATGTAGTGCCATTTCGTTTCTAGTTTCGAAGTTGAAAAAAGAGCAGCACCGCCAACGATCCCAGAAACACACTGAAGAATATCGCGTATGCATTCCTCTCGAACGCTTGCTCCCTGGCAATTGCCACTCGCTCAAGCGCACCCGACTCAAAAGCCTGTCCGCACCACGGGCACATTGCCGCGTCGCTAAAGCAAAGGTGATCGCAACAAGGACTTCGTGTGAGACTCATATTTCATTTCCTCTGCCGGCGACGAAAAACTAAAGCGCGTGTTCCTGATTGGCTAAGTCTGTAGTAGAAATACAGAATCGCCAGCATGACAGCTGAACTTTCAATGACGGTGATTAGAATGACTATTTTCATATCGCAATCTCCCTCAGTCGTTATGAAACTGTCGCGCGATTTTGGATTCCCCGTCCTGTTCCCTAACGACCTCTATGTCTCACAGAATGAACCTTTTAAACTGCACTGTCTGTGCGCTATCTCACATACGAATATACTTCCCCCCAGCATAGCGCTGTTCGGTCGCCGAAAGACTCTGAGGAATCGTTATTGGACCTTTAGAGGACGCGTGAATTGACAGCGGTTTGAGGGGAAATACACCGCGCCCGCCTAGCCCAGGTGGTGCAAGGGGCGGTAGTGCATCCTTGAACAAACTGTCGAAGGCGATGAGAGATTCGCCTCGACGGGTTTTCTTAAACTCGATTACCCAGGACCGAACCCCTTGAGACGATCTGTCTCGCCTGGTAGCAGCTTTGATCCTGGATCGAGTATCTGGAACCTTCCGGTCCGCGTTCTTGATGAGCTTGATTGCTCGCATTGTGTTCGTGTTCGCTATGTCTGACTTACCAGGATGAATACTAGTAGCCGGCGTAACCGTCGGCGTAGCCGTGCTCGTAAGCCTCACGGAAGTAACGCTGAAACAGTTCGCGGTCGCCGAGACCGGAACTATAGTCCTTCGTTGCTTTCTGGTAGGCACTCCGGCCCTGGTAGCCATTGTTATTGCGCGTCCTCCGATCTTCGCGGCCCTGTTTGACACCTTCACCGAAACCGGCGTTCAGAGCGGTTTGACGTAACTGGAACGAGCCCCCGAAGTTGCCGTAACCATCCTCTTTGCGGCCGAGGCGATCCTGGTTACCGTGGTCGTTGCGGTCACGGTTTCCATTACGATCCTGACGATTTCTATTGCCTCGAACATAACTTTCGGCGTTATATCCGTCTTCGAACGCTTCACGGAAGTAGCGGCGGTAGAGTTCACGGTCGCCGAGACGCCGGCTGTAGTCTTTTGTGGCTTTCTGATAGCTGCTCAGGTTGCGGTGTTCTGTGCGGCTGCCGTTCCCGCGATCTTTGCGGCCTTCCTTGACGCCTTCGTCATAGCCGGCATTCAGAGCGGTGCGACGCAGCTCCGAAGAGCCGCCATAGTTACCGTAACGATCCCAGTCGCGACCACGTCGATTTTGGTCACCGTTGTCGCTGCGGTTGCGATCTTGAGTGTAACGATCGTCTGGATTCTGCGCCTGAGCAGTCATGCTCAAGGCGATCCCTATTCCAAACAGCAATGAGAACACCAGGAAGGCGTTTCCGATTCTGTTTCGCGATTGATCTGTTTTCATAAGTCACTCCCTGTTCAAGATGGCCCCGGCAACAGCACCTTCAAGAAGACCGGTTGCTGATCTCGATTGAAACCGGCTCTTCTCTCGCTCCTGTGAATCTCTGTCGCAGCGGCTACCGCACTGAAGCGCACTCAAATGCAACCCATCTGAAGCCGAGACTGCCTGATATGCTTGTCGCAGTAGATTTCCGGGACGGATCACCATTAAAGGCTATCTGAGAGGACTTGTATGTGCAGTAGCACACATATCGACCAAAACGGTCGTATATATATATATATGTGTGTGTGTGTGTTAGCGCACGGATGCATTTCCTCGCTTGTGTTAAGAGTTCTGCACTAGACACCAAGCTTATGCAACTTATAAGGAGCCAGCGATGAGCGGAGACATAGAACAACACGTAGACACGAATTCTGCCGAGTTCAAACAAGGAGTAGAAGCCGGACTAAACGTTGGAAAGGACATGAAGAACTGGAAAGCCGGTAATGAATTGGGCCTGGAACTGAAAGAGGAAGTTGAGGATGACGAGCCAGTGTCTAAAAGCCTATTAAAGGAATTCTCGACTCCGCTTTTTATGATTGATAGTCCAGAAGGTGACAAGGGAAACGCTCAGGACGAAAAGGATGAAACTGAGGAATAGCTCCTCTGCTGCGGCTACTGAGCGCGAAAAAGTTCATAATGCATTTAGAAGACTATTAGCTCGCATCAACAATCTGCAATGGAAGATTTCGAAATTGGCAATGTAGTTCAGCTTAGATCTGGCGGACCGAAAATGACGGTCCACGGTTTGGTTTCAGATGGCGATGTTATTTGTCAGTGGTTTGAAGGCAACGCAGTCCATGAGGAGAGTTTTCCCAGGGAGGCGCTCCAGAAGGTTGAAATGGTTAAGGCTGGCGGTAGCAGACGGGAAGATGGAGTATTCGTGGTCAATTGATTAGAGACGTTAACCTGACCAGTTACCCCAAAATCGAAGCGGGGTGTTTGATCGCCGCGCTTCGATCCGCCATCGGTCCTACCTACCTCGGACGACTCGCACGAATTGTTAGTTCTGTGCCGACCGGCAGCTCGAGGTTGTCTTTACCCTGAATAAAAACTGTACCGGCTCCGCCTGCAGCACCAATGATTCCGCCGATCGCTGCGCCTTTCCCACCGCCGGCAATGGCGCCAATGATGGCGCCGACAGCCGTGGCAATGCCCGCGCGTTGGATCGTCTGCGTGGTCTGGTTGCTACCTTGCGCGCTTCCTTCGTTGTCAACCTTGACTGTGTCGCCATTCAGCAATCGCACATTCCCGAGAACTCCGGAGAATTTATAGGTCTGACCGCTCCTTAACCGAATCCTCTCGAAGTTGAGCGACATCCCTGACCGGCCAGTTAAACGTCCTCCCTGGTCTATACTGCCCACCGCGCCTTCGATAACTGCCCCCTCGAATTGACTGGGGTCGCGCACGGTCATGGTGAACAGGTCACCCTGCTGTGACAGCTTTGTGGTCAGATCATTGTTCAAGATGGCCACTAAAGTCTCACCATCTCGCACGATGAATTCACCGCTGGTCGCACTGGCGTTACCCAAAACCGGCCGCGAATCGTTATAGATGCTCCACTGCGCTACATCGGCGGTCCGGTCATAAACACTATCAACGACTACCGGTTGAGTTAGTCGGTCGGAATAGATCTGCCGCCGCACTCGTAGACTGCGGTCGTTTTCACTTGCATCGAAAGTGACATTAAAATCATTCTCTTTGTAGCCGTTCGAACTCACTACTAACTGCTCCCCACGAAGCGTCGCTGTTACCTTGGTCCATCTGCCGTTGGAAAGTTGTTCCTGACGCTCGCGGCCGTCTGCCTCAAAGGTTGATTGTGGCGCTAGCGAAGAAGCAATAGTCATCGTTGTGCCGCGACGCTCAATCATCAGCATCTGAGGAGATTCAAGTCGCGCCAGAATTTGGTCGGCGACTTTCTGCCGTTCGTCGGTACGTAAATTCTGAGTCGCGCGCTCCGCTTTGTCCCACGGGTTGTCACTGCGAGACGAATCCAATCTAAAAGTTCCGGTCAGGCGATTAGTGCCCTTGTATCCAGTTTGTAAAGATGGGCTGGTTCCCCAACTTGGCGCTACGTCATACGCACTGGCCAGGACGCTTAGATCCCGGCGCAATGTCGACCAATCGCTTTTGACGCGGTCTGTAAGCGGGTTGTCGCGCATGAAATTGTCGAGGGGCGTGGCCTGGTCGAGGAGGCGTCGGACGTCGTCCGCCACCAACTGCCTGGCATCGAAGCGAATGCGCAATTGATCGGTCGCCTTTTTGAAGCCTCGAAGAACATCATTCATGTTGCCTTCGCTTCTGGTCCGATCGTAAGGTCTCCGGAAAAAAGCGTCGGTAAGACTTTCACGAAACGTGTCGCCGCCATTCTCGACCCGCTGAATTAGCTGATTGAGTTCGCTCTCGGACAGTCGGAACGATCCATTTGCGTCAACCTTCATCGGAGTTAGTTGATTCCATTGCCAACTGACGCCATAGGCATTCGCCAGCGTGTTCAGATCTGTTCGAACCGATGTCCAGTCATTCTTGACCCGAGGGTTTAGGGTATTTTGAGTTATGAAGCTGTTGATGGGCGACGCCTCTTGTAGGATGCTCTCAACGTCCGCAGCAACTGCAAGCCGGCGAGTGAACTGATCCCTGAACTGCTTAATAGCGAGCTCAAAGCCGGATTCGAACGTGCTGATGTCATTTTGAGGCCGCGTTTGGTCGACGTTCACCTGGACCAATGCCACATTGAGACTGTTGCGGAACCTGCTCGAGCTTTGTTCAAGTCGTTGCAGCATGTTGCCGACCTGACGGGTGTTATTACGGTTAGTTTGCTGCTGCGCCTGTACGTTCAGGCCGTTGACGATTGAAAACGCCAACAGGATGAACACGGAAACAATGCTTTTTAAGATCGACATTTTTCTTCCTTCAGTTTCTAGAGCTTGTACCAAGGTTTTCCAAGCACACGTTGGAATACATAAATTGCACCTGAGAGTCCTACAGCTTGATAAGTGGAACGGCTACGGACGCTGAGAGAACAACTTCGTCGGCCTCTCTGGAGAATTACAAGGCGGCTCAAGAAGAAGGTTGCTGGCCCGATCCCGGATGTCGAAACGTAATTTCGAAAGGAAGCTAACGACTTATATCAATCGATGGAGAGAAGGTCTGTGCGCTAACACACATACCCCACGCGGATGAGACTCTGCAAGCGGTCCATTTAAAGCCCAGCATGTAAGGAAAAGATCCCGGATTTTTGTAAACCCGAGATCCCTTCAATCCTCGCAATGGTACGTTAACTAAAAGCCGGCGCGATTTTCACGCTGCTTGGCTTCGTCGACTTTCAAGAACCGTCCGCCTAGTTCCTGGCCGTTGAATTTCTCAATCGCTGCTGCGCCTTCTTCCTTCGTTGACATCTCGATGAAGCCAAAGCCACGTGAGCGACCTGTTTCACGATCTTCGATCAACGATACGCTTTCGACTGTGCCCGTTTGCGCGAATAATGTTTGTAGTTCATCCCTCGATGTTTCAAACGAGAGATTACCGATATAGAGTTTCATAGACATAAGTTTCTTACCTTTTCCCTGTATAGGGTTTCTCACTTCCAGAGGACTTCTCTCCTTCAGCGAGTTAACAGAAGCCCCACGGTGAACATGTTGGCTTCCCAATTTTGCCACCGAATTACATGTCCATGCCGCCGGGCAATGCCCTCGGCTTGTCATCTTCCGGTAGCTCAGAAATGAGCGCCTCA
>DATBSH010000135.1:0-7941 GCA_036559885.1 Pyrinomonadaceae bacterium | reverse complement strand
CTCTTATGGAAGCACCAGCATGTGTTCGATTCCAGTAATCATATCCACCCCGTTGGTTATATGAACCTGGCGGCGGACGCGATTCATAACCTTATTGATGGAATGATTATCGGTGCGGCTTACCTGGTTAGTTTACCTGTGGGAGTTGCGACCACAATAGCTGTCGTGTGTCATGAAATTCCACACGAGTTGGGCAACTTCTTTGTTCTGCTGCATGCGGGATTTCAAGCGCGCCGGGCATTGCTCTTTAACTTTCTCTCGGCAATCTTTGCGATCGTCGGTACAGTAATTTCGTTGCTCATAGGCTCCTACGTCGAAAGTTTTTCCGTTTTGCTCGTGCCCCTTGCAGCAGGTGGCTTCATTTACATTGCTGGTTCAGACTTGGTCCCCGAGCTCCACAAAGAGGCCAATCCAGTCAAGTCGGTGGTGCAACTTATAGGCATGGGCGCAGGGGTGGGAATAATGCTTTTGCTGAAAAAAATGGAGTAATTTCAATGAGAAGGAGACCAATCTGAACCTGGCCTCAACACAAGCCGTCTGATGAATTGCGGTGGGCGCGGTAATGCTACGTGCGCTCAAGATTCAAGAAGCAAGGAACTTCCCTGCCGTGGCAGGCGTATGGCATAGACGATATTGAACTAGTGCGGGACTTGACCGGGCAACCGGTCAAGGTCCGCTTCCCTTCGTTGACACTTTGTTGGGGGCGATTTTAGAATACATACCGTTTCCGTCCCTTCTTTTGTCGGACCTTTGAGGGTTAGTTATGAGTCTAGTCAAGATCATCGTAATCACCATAATCGTGATTCTGAGTATCCTCCTTTTCGGCCGTTTTTTCGTGTGAGCCGAAACGGGTGGATGCTTCTGCCTGCCGTCGCTTCCAAAAGAATTCGTTCCACTATAAATGGGGCCTCCTTGCGTTGTTCCATGCGAGCTGCGCTAGCCGCGGTGTGTCTCGTTGTCGGGACAGCCGCCGCAAATCATCTTCAGGCCCAGGAACCGCGGGAACCTCCCGCGAACGACGAGGTTGTTAAGGTCAACACCGACCTGCTGGTTTTCCCTATTCGGATTCGAGACAAACGCGGACCAGCGACCGCTATTCTCACGGAACGCGATCTACTACTTAAAGACGAAGATCGAGTCACCTCGGGAATGTTTCTCTACCACGGCGCCGATCGCGTTGCGCTTGTCTTTGCACTCGACGAATCAGGCAGCCTGCGCGAGATCGTTTCGCAGCAACGCGAAGCAGCGCTGGGCCTGTTTGGTCGTTTCAGCGAGAGGTCTCAAGTGGCAGTGATTCGCTTTGCAGAACGACCCTCGCTGGTTGCGCCCTTTGGAAGAGACATGTCCGCTACGCGCGCAGCCTTTAGATTTCCGGTTAGAGCAAATCAACACACTGCGATTTTCGACGCCGCCGCAGCAGCTGTGGAGGCGTTTGCTGCGCTACCCCGCATCCGGTTCGAACGCCGCATAGTGATTCTGATAAGCGATGGTCTTGACAATGCGAGCACCACGAGGGCTGCTCCGATCATAGAGGCTGCATTGCAAAAGCAGGTCTCTTTCTATGTGATCCATTTACCACTCTTCGAAGTGCGAGACGGACGACTAGCGGTGCGTCCTCCCGCCAAAGGCTTCCGCGAACTCGCCGAGAAAACTGGTGGAAAGTATTTTCTGGTTGGCGATGCGAAGTCTGTGCTGCTTCAGCCTACAGGCGGCTCTAATATCGATCTGACACCAATCTTTCAAGCAATCGAAGACGATTTAAGGAGTCAGTACCTACTTGGCTTCTACGCAGCCGATGCGTCACGCGATGGTCGTAGGCATTCGTTGACGGTCAGCATGCCGGCGGGTGTTGAGTTTCAAGTAGGTGGACGCGGCTACGCTCGCAGTCGTGGTTTCTTCGTCCAGATGCCGAGCAATCCTAAATAGTCTCCAGGAAAGAGCTCCGATTAGAAGATGGCTCGCCCGTGCGCTGCGAAAACCTCGCAAGCCACCAAGCATCAGCCAAGGCAGGTAACCTCAGGGTTGGGAAGGCGGGCTTGCCCCCGCTCTGGTTCAGGTTCTGTGAGTTGCCTAGTTTCTTGCAAGTTGAAAGATTGTGGACCAGAGCGGGGGCAAGCCCACCTTCCTGACCCTGAGGTTTTCTGAGTTGCTTAGTTTCTTGCAAGCTTGAGTGCTTTCCACAAGAGTGTAGTAGTCATGATCGCCTGCGGCTCTGCCGCCGCAGCTTGCGTCTCTCGGCTCGATTCGGTAAACAATAACCTTCAAATCCGAACACCATTCTTCAACTAAGCAGATGACCGAAACTCAGGATCCCGGTTTGCGAAAAATTCGGCGCGCACTTATCAGCGTTTCAGACAAAACTGGAATTGTTGACTTTGCGCGCGAGCTTAAGGCCTTTGACGTAGAAATTATCAGCACGGGTGGAACCGCGAAGGCGTTGCGAGAAGCTGGTATCGACGTGCGCGATGTTTCGGACGTCACCGGTTTTCCCGAAATGATGGACGGCCGCGTGAAGACACTTCATCCGAAGATTCACGGCGGATTGCTTGGTCTGCGCGATAATCCGGAGCATCAAGCGGCGATGAGCGAGCACGGCATCGAGCCAATCGATCTGGTCGTCGTTAACCTTTATCCGTTTAAGGAAACGATCACACGCGAAAATGTGACGTTGGCAGAGGCAATTGAGCAAATTGATATCGGCGGCCCAGCAATGATTCGTTCAGCGGCGAAAAACTGGCAGGACGTTGCAGTGGTAGTTCTGCCAAAAGACTATGACAGAGTGATTGAGGAAATGAAGAATAACGAAGGAGCCTTGTCACAACTCACAAGACGCCGGCTCACGTTAGAGGCTTTTGGCCAAACATCGTACTACGACCTGCTCGTATGTTCCTATCTCTCAGCGGAGTTTTCTCGGGACGAAGAGGAGGCCGAAGGTTTCGGACGATGCGGTGGAGTCGCTTTCAGTATCGACTCACAAGGTATGAGCTCTTCCGCGACAGCACCACGGATTGATTCCGAGGAGTTTTCGATCGAGACTTTCAAAGGCAACCTGCCGGGGAGCGCTCGATGGACTATTACGAAGAGTGCGAACCTTCGTTACGGAGAGAATCCGCATCAGATTGCGGGCCTCTATAAGACTGTTTCACAAAAAGGCATCGCTAATGCCGAGCTCCTTTCGGGAAAGGAGATGTCGTTCAATAACTACGTCGATGCGGACGCAGCCTGGCAACTCGTCTGTGATTTTGAGGAAACGGCTTGCGCTATTATCAAGCATACGAACCCTGCGGGCGTTGGATTGAACGTCCATGCAGAAGCAGCCTATCGCAAAGCTCTCGCGACCGATCCAATCTCTGCATTTGGCGGCATTGTCGCCTTCAATTGTCCTGTCGACGAAGTCGCAGCTCGGGCAGTGACTGAGATATTCACTGAGGTTCTCGTAGCACCGGATTACGACAAGGAGGCGCTCGAGGTTTTGCGGTCTAAAAAGAATCTGCGCGTGCTGCGGGCTTGGCCAACATTGAAAGCAGAAACAGTGGAGTACAAGCAGATTAGCGGAGGCATGCTGGTACAAACGCGCGACACGCACAAACTAAAACGCGAAGACCTGAAGGTTGTTACGAAGCGCAATCCGACTGAGGATGAGATCAACGATCTACTATTCGCCTGGACAGTTTGTAAACACACCAAGTCGAATGCAATTGTTTATGCACACAATCGCCAAACGGTCGGCGTGGGCGCCGGGCAAATGTCGCGCGTCGATTCAGTGAAGCTTGGCGCCATGCGCGCACAACTGCCTATCGCAGGTAGCGTGCTCGCCTCTGATGCTTTCTTTCCTTTTCGCGATGGCATCGATGAGGCAGCGAAGCACGGGATCACGGCCGTGATTCAGCCAGGTGGCTCAATACGAGATGCCGAAGTGATTGCTGCGTGCGATGAGCACGATTTGGCAATGGTCTTTACGGGCATTCGACATTTTAAGCACTAGTGTAAAATGTCCGAATGCACCGCGCATCGGAGAGTCCCTCTGAGATCGAGTCTGGACTGGAAAAGGAGAAACCTCCGAAATGAAACTCGCCCTGTGCTTTTCGTTGGTTCTGATGATTGTTCTGGGACAGACGTTCGGTCAGCGCAAAAAGAAGACGGATCCCTGTGCCGAGTCCCAGAATCAAGCCGACATGAACAACTGTTACGGTAACGAATATAAGACAGCTGACGCGATATTGAACCAGACGTATCGTCGCCTCGTCTCAATGCTGAACGACGAAGAGAAGTCTCAACTGAAGGAAGTGGAAACTGCCTGGCTCAAATATCGAGACGCTAATTGCGATTTCGTTGCCGACCAATACAAAGGTGGCACGTTGCGCCCCACGATCCATGCCATATGTCTTGCGCGCGTCACGAGCAATCGCACTGCTGAACTGAAGACACAAATCGAAGACAGAACTCACTAGACATCACCCCTATGTTGCAAAACAAATTCGGTATCATTTTCGGTGTTGCAAATAAACGTTCCATCGCCTGGGCCACGGCGCAGTCGCTGCATGAAGCGGGTGCATGCTTGGCCTTCACTTACCAGGGCGATCGGCTCAAGGAAAATGTGGAAGACCTTACCAAAGAGGCGATGCCTGGCTCATTACTTCTCCCTTGTGATGTCACAAAGCAGGAAGAAGTTGATTCGACTTTCAAGCGGGTAGGCGAGGAATTCGGCCGCCTCGATTTTTTGATTCATAGCATCGCATACGCTCCTCGAGAAGCCCTGGGTGGCGAATATCTGCAAACGAGCCGTGAAGCCTTTTTGACTGCGCTCGAGATCAGTGCTTATTCGTTAGCTCAACTCGCGTGCGCGGCGACGCCCTTGATGACCGAGGGCGGCAGCATCGTTTGCATGACTTACTATGGCGCGGAAAAAGTTGTCGGCGGTTACAACGTCATGGGCGTAGCGAAGGCCGCACTGGAGGCGAGCACACGTTACCTAGCGGCCGATCTCGGCCCGCGGAACATTCGCGTAAACGCCATCAGCGCCGGTCCAATTCAGACACTCTCAGCGCGCGGTGTTGCAGATTTCAGCTCCATGTTAAAGCACGCGGCCGAACGCGCCCCGCTCCGTCGTAACGTCGAAGCTCGCGAAGTCGGCAACACGGCCCTGTTCCTCTGTAGCCCGATGGCCTCAGCAATCACCGGCGAAGTTATCTATGTAGACTGCGGTTACAACATAATGGGAATATAAAAGCGATGGTCGACAAAGAAGAGCCTGATGAACACTTACCGGGTACTACCCAGGACGAGCAACTTCTCGAGAGCCCGGGTCTCGCGGAGTTTACACACACTGATACCTGGCGCGTTTTCCGGATTATGGGCGAGTTCGTTGAAGGATTTGACGAGCTCGCAACTCTCACGCGAGGGGTCTCGGTTTTTGGCTCAGCGCGCACGCACACCGACGACCCCGACTACCAGGCTGCAAAGGAAACAGCCGCCTTACTCGCCCGCGCAGGCTTCGCGGTTATCACCGGTGGGGGTCCGGGCATCATGGAAGCCGCCAACCGCGGCGCCTTTGAGGCAGGCGGACTCTCAATTGGCTGCAACATCGAGTTGCCGTTTGAACAGAACTCAAATCCCTATCTGACCAAAGGTCTAAAGTTCAAATACTTTTTCGTTCGCAAAATGATGTTCGTCAAATACAGCCTGGGCTTCATTATTTTCCCGGGCGGCTTTGGCACACTAGACGAACTCTTTGAAGCTCTCACGCTAATTCAGACCAAGAAGATTCGTAACTTTCCGGTGGTACTTTTCGGATCCGTTTATTGGCAGGCGTTGCTCGATTGGATTCGCGACTTTGCGATGAAGGAAGGCAAGATTACCGAACAGGATCTTAAGCTCTTACACGTTACGGATTCTCCCGCAGAAGTGGTGAAAATCATCGTCAACAGTCAAGACTCTCTACGCATTGATAATCCCCTCATCTCCGAAATTGCCGACCCGTATCAAGGCCCGGCGCAGAGTTAAGAGATTTCCTGTTCACTCTCAACAGTCACGCTCGTCTCGAGCCAGGCGAGGTAACGACTTGAGCCGGCAGTCAAGGGAAGCGCTACGATCTCCGGAGTCTCGTAGCTATGAAGCGCCCGCACTTCCTTTTCCAGTTCCTCGAACTTAGACGAGACGGTCTTCGCGATTAACAAGATCTCTCGTTGCCGCTCGATCTTACCTTGCCAACGATAGACCGACTCCATCTCCGGCAGGATTTGCACGCAGGCGGCAAGTCGCTTTTCCACCAGCGCCTCGGCTAACCGCCCCGCCTCCTCCGCGTGTGAGGCTGTCATAAGAACGACGATCGCATCGGTTGCCATTTTGAACTTACGTTAACCGCCCACTCGCCAAGTCGCCAAGAGCGTCAAGTCTTAAGAAAATGAAGATGGACCCCTACGAATTGTTTTTGTCTCTAGTGTCTTTGCGCCTTCGCGCCTTGGGATCTTGGCGTCCTGGACCCTTGGAGCCTGGCGGTTGGTATGTTACTCCTGATCTTCGTCTAACTCGCCACCCGTCAAGGGTGTCGTATCCCCACCGAAGAAAGAGTCATAGATCTCCTTAGCGCGATCGAAGTCACGCTCGTCAACAAATACGATGGCGCCTTCTGACGTCGCTGAGAGCAACGGCGATAGGGTATCTGCCCCGCCAGACTTAATCACCGACCGGATATCGTTTTGGCTCAAGATGTCGTTGACCATTTCGGCTTCGGCGGGAGATCCAAGATGGTGGAGTGGAATAAACCTCGCTTCACTCCCGTCGTGAGCCGATGTCTCGGGCGTCAGACGTTTGACTAACTCTGAACCATCGTCGGGGCATCGCGTGATGCCGGCTTCATATTCGGATTCACAAACTGGGCAGAACATAGGATCTCCTCACCATGAACGACTTCGGTTTGGTCTTTGTGCTTTGGTCTTTGCTCTTTGCTCTTTGCTCTTTGCTCCAAAGGCCTAAGTACAAAGAACAAAGTACAAATTATCACTTTCCGGCCAGCACAGCGCGCTCAAAAGGTATCTCTTCAAAGTGGGTCATTTGCTTGAAGGCGCGAAAGCGATCATTGATTTCGGCATGAGTCAGCCTTTGCACGCGCTCCGTCCCAAATTCCTCCACGTTGAATGATGCCATTACTGATCCAAAAATCATCGCCCGTCTCATCGCGGCTTCATCGAGCTTTTCCTGGCTGGAAAGGTAGCCCATGAAACCACCAGCAAATGTGTCGCCGGCGCCAGTCGGATCAAAAACTGATTCGAGTGGATAAGCGGGAATAGCGAAATAACTCTGGCTGGTGAAAAGTGCAGCGCCGTACTCCCCGCGCTTTACAATCAAGGCTCTTGGCCCCCAGGAGAGTATCGTGCGAGCCGCCTTGATGAGATTCGGGATTTCCGTCAATTGGCGCGCTTCTGCATCGTTAATGATTACGACGTCTACTCCCTTGATCGTACGCACCAGCGACTCACGTGCCGTTTCAATCCACAGGTTCATTGTGTCCAGCGCCACCAGTTCCGCGTTTGGGACTTGTTCGCGTACGCCCCGTTGCAGATCAGGCTGTATGTTGCCGAGGAAGACCAGGCGAGCGTTCTTCGACGACAGCGAAAGCTTTGGTTGGAAATCGGCGAATACGTTCAGGTGAGTATCGAGCGTATGCGCTACATTTAGATCGTAATCGTAACGTCCAAACCATCTGAAGGTCTTGCCGTCAGGGATGCGTTCGAGGTCGGAGGTATCAATGCCATGACTGTCAAAAACCTCTTGCTCGGCGGCGGTGAAATCTCCACCCACCACCCCGACAATTCGAACATTAGTGTAGAAACTGGCAGAGATTGAGAAGTGGGATGCCGAGCCACCCAGCATCCTTTCACATTTACCAAATGGCGTTTCGACCGCGTCAAATGCTACTGAACCAATTACTAGGAGAGACGA
>DATBSH010000134.1:0-76033 GCA_036559885.1 Pyrinomonadaceae bacterium | reverse complement strand
CCTCTAAGAAATAGAACGGGCTCACGGTAATTTTGCAGGTTGGGATGGGTGGCTTGCCCCCGCTCAAGGTTAGCGACCATTCAACGTTGAACAGAAGCGAACCTTGAGCGGGGGCAAGCCACCCTTCCCAACCTGCAATTTTCCTAACCTTGAATTGCCTACCTCACCTTGGGAGCCTGCGATTGGGGGTCTTACACTTGAGCACTATGTGTCTCTGATGACGCAGGATTGAGTGCTGCTTGCGCCGCGGCTAAGCGCGCAACAGGAACGCGGAATGGAGAACAGCTGACGTAGTTGAGACCAATTTCATTGCAGAACGCGATTGACTGCGGATCACCGCCGTGTTCACCGCAAATGCCAACCTTCAAATCCGGCTTCACAGAACGCCCTCGTTCGGTTCCCAGTCTAACCAACTGTCCCACACCGTCACGATCGAGCACCTGGAACGGATCATCAGCCACGATCTTTCGCTCGATGTAATTCGGCAGGAACCGGCTGGAATCATCACGACTCAATCCGAAAGTTGTTTGCGTGAGGTCGTTCGTTCCAAAGGAGAAGAAGTCAGCATGCTGCGCTATGCGATCAGCCATGAGCGCGGCGCGTGGCAATTCGATCATAGTCCCAATGTGATACTCGATCTTCATGCCGTTTTCGCCCATTACCTGTTGCGCCACTTCCTCAATCAATTCCCGCTGCTGACGCAACTCTTCGCTAAGTGAAACCAACGGCACCATGATTTCGAGTTCTACTTTCTTTCGTTCGCCCTGCACCTGACACGCAGCCTCGAAGATGGCGCGACACTGCATTCGGGTTACTTCCGGAAACAGCAAGCCGAGGCGACAGCCCCGGAATCCGAGCATCGGATTTGCCTCGCGAATTCGATTTACCTGGCGAAGCAAGGCGCGTTTCTCATCTATCTCATCCAACACGTGATCCATATCACTTAAGGAACCTGCGCGTTTCAGCGCCATCTTTAATTCAGCGAGTTCGTTCGTTAACTCTTCCACGTTTGGAAGGAATTCGTGCAATGGAGGATCGAGTAGACGAAGGGTAACTGGCAGCCCAGCCATCTCACGGAAAATGCCGATGAAGTCGCCGCGTTGCAGCGGCAAAAGTTTCTCGAGAGCTTTCTCGCGTGCACCGACACCTTCTGAAAGAATCATCTCTCGCATTGCTGCCAGACGCTGATCGCCGAAAAACATATGCTCGGTGCGGCAGAGTCCAATTCCTTCAGCGCCAAATTGGCGTGCAGTTTTGGCGTCGAGCGGAGTGTCGGCGTTAGCCCGAACCCTAAGTTTCCGATATTGATCAGCCCAGGTCATCAGCTTATAGAAATCGTTCTCGAGTGTCGGCTGAATTGTCGGTACCTGACCGAGGAACACGCGTCCTGTGGAACCGTCAACGGTAATCCACTCACCTTTCGTCACAACTGCGCCATCCACTGTGAACTGCTGTTGGCTGTAGTCGATGTTGATCGCGTTCGCACCGCTGACGCAGGTCTTGCCCATGCCGCGCGCAACCACTGCAGCGTGACTCGTCATGCCGCCCCGCGCGGTAACGATGGCCTGCGCCGCCACCATACCGTGGAAATCGTCAGGACTTGTTTCCTGACGAACCAAAACAACCTTCTTTCCGTCGCGCGCAAACTCTTCGGCATCATCGGGACTGAACACAACCTGGCCTTGCGCAGCGCCAGGACTCGCAGGCAATCCGGTAGCGAGAACAGTGGCTTTCGTTTTTGGATCGACTGTGGGATGTAAAAGTTGGTCTAACTGTTCAGGCGTGACGCGCTGCACCGCCGTTGTTTTGTCGATCAGTTTCTCGTAAACCATATCGACAGCGATGCGAACTGCTGCGGCGCCACTGCGCTTCCCGGTTCGCGTTTGTAGCATCCAGAGCTTGCCGCGCTCGATCGTAAACTCGCAGTCCTGCATGTCGTGGTAATGCTGTTCGAGCAGGTTAGCGATTGAAGCGAATTGATCGTAGACCTCGGGAAGTTCTTTCTTTAGTTGACTAATCGGATTGGGAGTACGAATGCCCGCAACGACGTCTTCGCCCTGGGCGTTCAGAAGATATTCGCCGTAGAGTTCTTTCTTCCCGGTGGAAGGATTGCGCGTAAACGCTACGCCGGTGCCGCTTCCCGCCCCCATGTTTCCAAACACCATCGCCTGCACGTTAACAGCTGTTCCGAGTGAGTCGGGAATTCGATTAACGCGACGGTAGTCGATCGCGCGCCGGCCCATCCATGAATTGAAGACGGCGGCTATTGCTACACGTAACTGTTCATATGGATCTTCGGGGATTGCACTCTGCTCTGTGAGAATGATCTGTTTTTCAGCGGTGATGATTTCGCGCAGATCGTCGGCTTTAAGATCAGTATCACGTCCTCCCTCAGTTTGTTTCTTAAAGCGATCCAGAACACGTTCAAACTTCGCATGGGCCACGCCCATAACGATTTCGCCAAAGAGCGACGCGAACCTTCGATAGGCGTCGAGAGCGAAACGCAAATCACCTGTTTGTTCAGCGAGCCCTTTAACAGTTTCTTCGTTGAGACCGAGATTGAGAACTGTGTCCATCATCCCCGGCATCGAAAAGGCTGCACCAGAGCGGACCGACACAAGCAGCGGATTCTTTGGATCCCCGAAGCGCTTTCCAACCTTCTGCTCGATTTGCTTGAGACCCTCCTTAACCTGCTCCCACATGCCGTCAGGAAAGTTTTTGTCGTTCTCAAAGAACGCGTTGCAGGCTTCGGTAGTGACAATGAGACCCGGTGGAACGGGTAGTCCGGCGCGAGTCATTTCGCAAAGGCCGGCGCCTTTGCCGCCGAGCAGCGATTTATCGTCACCCGGTCCCTCTTCAAACAGATAGACCCATTTATGCGTCTGTTCTTGGTTTACTTCCGAAGCTTCTTCGGTAACTGTGCTCATTTCGAAAGACTCACTCTGTAAGGATGATTGACAGATCCCCACGCTCTGGTGGTGAACGACGTCGAGACTCGTTCTCAATGCAAGTTACCGCATTTTTGGCTGATTAGGAAAGTGGCCGAGTAGCAATGCATGGGCTTTATCTTGGCGGATTTGCGTCTTTGCAGGAAAGTTCAAATCGCTTATCGACCGATTCTTATTGGGAAATAAACCGAGCGGGTTGCGCAGAATTCCTCAGTTCCGCCCACGTTTACCAGTAGTTCAAATGAATTAGCCAGAATGGCTTTAAAGGGTTGCAACGGCATCACGCCGCCAAAGGTTGAGACACTTTCGCCGCACGGGCTGCGGGACACCTTCGAGCCTTAGCTGCTCAAACAACTGATTCGCGATATGAACGAGCACCGATTCAACAACCGACTGTTGTTCGGAAGTCAACGCACCTAACTTTCGGCGATGACGTGATACCTCAGATTTAGCAATTTCCTGCCACTCTAATCGAATTTGTTCGGAAACCTTGTCGTCCTTACGTGTTATGGCGTCCATCCGTTTCCTCTCCCCTGAATAATAACGCGTAAAGTGTGCGGCTTAAGGTTCATTTGGGCAGGACTGGTTCACTTCCGAATCAGCAGATCTCCGAGCTGTCGGCATGTTGGTTGCTTTGTGTGCGTCGTAACAGCGATCGAATCGATCGCGGAATGCGGAGAAAGGAGAATACGACAATGGCCAGGGACGATCGCGATCTTCTTGAACTGCTCGAAGAGGAGCTATCTTTCATCGAGCAAGGCGGCTACGGGCGCTCGGTCCGTACGCCATGGAAACCCACATCAGCGTTCCAAGACTCTCTGACGTGTATCAACTACAGCTATCCCTCTCCGGCACATCCCTGTGAGGAATGTCGACTGATTGATTTTGTCGACGACAAAGATCGAACGAAAGCGGTCCCTTGTCACCACATCCCGCTAAACGCGAGCGGCGATACCATAGCTGACCTCGAGAATGCGGAGAACCAACGAAAGTTGGAGGAGAGGGTCAAAGACTGGTTACGAAATAAGATTAGGGAGGTCGAAGAGAAGAACAAGCGCGAAGACAAAGAACATCCACAGATTACGTAGATTACACAGATTAAGGGCCAAGGCAGGTGAGTTGAATTCGATTGCTCCACTCGCACGATCGACAGGTAGCTGTCTCACTCAATTTAACGGCCTTGTCTCTTAATCTGTGTAATCTGCGTAATCTGTGGATACTCTTTTCTTTAGCCAATCAGTTTCGAGAATGCAGTGCTAAGTGTTCCTACCGTGCTTGCCGTCTCCACGTTGTAACGACGAAAATCAAAAGTAGTAACTTGCGCCACACCCAATCCTGACGAGGTAAGAAAGATCTCGTCGGCATCTGTCAGGTCCGGCATCTCATACACTCCCTCAACGACCGGAATAAAATGTTTGGCAGCGATGTCGATCACGCACTCACGAGTAATACCTGCCATCGCGCCGGTGGTCAGTGCCGGCGTGTGAATTGTTCCATTCGTTACCCAGAAGATGTTCGCCAGGGTTCCCGATACGATTTCGCCACGTTCATTCAGCATTACGGCCTCGTCAAAGTCTCGACGCTGTGCTTCTTCCCAGGAAAGCACATGGTCAAGATAATTCAGACTCTTTATTCCCGTCGTCGGCGAAAACGTGCTGATACGGTAAGGAGAAACTGCAAGCGACACTCCAGTTGACGGAGATTTATGCGGCGCCCCGGTCATGATGATCAAATCAGTCTTCTTTGGTCCTGCCGCAACCGCCTTCCAAATATCAGGGCCACTTCGCGCTAACAGAATCACACGCGCGCGTCCCTGTTCGACGCGGTTAACGGCTACCAGTTTGTGCAGGGCTTCACCGACACTATCTTCCGAGAGTCCCGAGAGTTCGATATCAAGTTTGCCGGCGTGCGCAACGAGACGTTCCCAATGCTTGGACCATAAAAACGGTTTTGAATTGTAGATGGCGAGCGTCGTAAACACACCACGACCGTAAAGCATCGCAGAAGAAACGGGAGCAACCCGCGCCTTCGTCGCTTCGACCATCGTTTTATTGAGATAGATGACGGGGTGCATGGAGTGATGTTCGATACATCTATTCCATTCCCGCTGCGAGAGCTTCAGCTTCCAGCTTACGCGAAAGAGAAGTCCGCCAGGCAGTTTCCAAATCTGAGACGGTAAGTCCAATGACTTCGTTTCCATTCACGCAAACGGTCAAGGAACTCCCCTCTACCCGACCAATGATCGCGAAAGGTGAACCATTGCGGTCGGCAATTCGTTCCAGATCCTGAAGGTTGGCCGGATCGACACTCACAACTATTCGAGATGGTGATTCACTGAATAGGGTTATCACGGTATCCAATGAACTCTCCAACTCGATTCGCGCACCGATTGCGGACCGGCCGAGTGACGAGAAGCAAGACTCGGCTAGAGTCACAGCCAGACCACCATCGGAACAATCGTGCGCTGATTGCAGCAATCCCGCTTCGGCCGCTTCAAGACATGTCTTTTGCACTGCTAACTCTCGTTGCAAGTCGAGCTTCGGAACGTTACCGTTCAGGTAAGTGACCGGCAAATCACCACAAACGACGGAATACTCACTTAGCGCAAGATCGTCTTCGATCGTACCCAGCAGAACGATTACATCACTTTCCGTTCTGAAACCTGGTTGGACGACGCGCCGCACGTCCTCGATAAGTCCGACCATCCCAATAACCGGAGTCGGCAAAATTCCCCGACCTTCCGTCTCGTTGTAGAAAGATACGTTTCCTGAAACCACAGGCGTCTGCAACGCCCGACATGCTTCGGCCATGCCGTCGATAACTTCCGAGAATGACCACATCACTTCTGGTTTTTCGGGCGAAGCGAAGTTCAGACAATTTGTAATCGCAACCGGACGCGCTCCAACGCATACAACATTTCGCGCAGCCTCAGCAACGACAAGTTTGGCGCCTTCGCGTGGATTGGCGGCGCAGTATCTGCCATTGCCATCGAGTGTCATGGCAAGCGCGCGTCTTGTCTCTTTGATACGGACAACCGCGGCATCCGCGCCAGGAAGGATGGCCGTGTTCGTGCGGACCATGTGGTCGTATTGGCGATAGACCCACTGCTTCGAAGCGATGTTCCCACTGGCAAGAAGTTTCAACAAACCAGCTGTGTAGTTCACACGTTGGTCTTCGATCGAAGAACTTTGGACTTTGGACTCTGGACTTTGGACACTGGGAATTGGACGCATCGGTCGCTGATAACGCGGCGCCTCGTCTGTCAGTGCCTTGACCGGAATGTCAGCAACCTGTTCACCGTTGTGAATCACAACCATGTGGCCCGTATCGCGTACCCTTCCGATTACCACAGCATCCAGGTCCCACTTGCGGAAGATGTCCATCACTTCTCGTTCGCGACCCGCGTGGGCGACGATCAACATTCGCTCCTGCGACTCGGAAAGCAACATCTCGTACGCAGTCATTCCCTGTTCTCTTTGTGGGACCAGAGAAAGATCAAGTTCGATTCCTGTTCCCGCGCGAGCCGCCATCTCACAAGACGAAGAGGTTAGACCGGCGGCACCCATGTCTTGAATTCCTGCTACCGCCCCACTCCGCATCGCTTCTAAACACGCTTCCAATAGAAGTTTCTCAAGAAATGGATCGCCAACCTGAACCGTCGGACGTTTCTCCAGTGCCTCTTCATCAAACTCCGCCGAAGCCATGGTCGCTCCATGGATTCCATCTCGTCCGGTTTTAGCACCTACGTAAAGGACGGGATTTCCGATGCCCGTAGCCTTACCGAAAAAGATCTGGTCGTGGCGAACAAGACCGAGTGCGAATGCATTTACCAGCGGGTTGAAAGCATAGGCGTCGTCAAACGCTACTTCGCCGGCGACGGTCGGAACACCAAAGGCGTTTCCGTAGTGAGCGATTCCCGCAACTACGCCGGCCAGCAGCGATCGATTTCTACGACCATGTTGCGGGTGATCGAGAGAACCAAACCGCAAACTATTCATCGCGGCAACAGGACGCGCGCCCATCGTAAAGATGTCGCGAAGTATGCCACCCACGCCAGTGGCGGCTCCCTGAAACGGCTCAATAAAGGAAGGATGATTGTGAGATTCAATCTTGAATGCAGCGCACCAGCCATCACCGACATCGATGACGCCTGCGTTCTCCCCAGGAGGGACAATCACCCGTTCACCGGTGGTTGGCAGTCGCTTCAAGTGCACACGCGAAGATTTGTACGAACAGTGCTCCGACCACATGACCGAGAAAATGCCCAGCTCGACAAACGTCGGTTCGCGATTTAGTAATGCTTTTATCCGTTGGAATTCTTCCTGAGTGAGATTGTGTGCTGAGATGACGTCTGGGGTAATCATTGAGAAATAGGATCTATAAGACCCATAGCACCGATACGACCTGTGATTACTTCACTGTCCTTTAGAACTTCCGATCAGTTTTTCGATCGCCAACCTTAGTTCGCCCGGATTGACTCTCCCGAAATGCTTGAAAGCAATCTGGCCTCCCGACGTGTAGAGAATTGTCGCCGGCAAATCTCCTTGCCATTTAGGGTCGACTGCAGTGATGGCCGGTTCGGGATCTGAGACATTTAGTAGATAAGCGGGCATCGTTGCTTTCATCTCTTGCAAAAACTTCGGCACCTTCGTTTTGATGTCTGGCGGATCGTCGAGTGAGACAGTGACGAAGTCCAAACCCAAGCGTCTGTACTCGCTATCGATTTTTACGAGATCGGGAAATTCTTCGCGACACGGATCACACCATGTTGCCCAGAAGTTAACGAGGAGCGGCTTGTCCGATTCTCGCTTTAGTAAGGCGATGAGAGCTTCGGTGTTGATTTCAGAAACGACTGGTGGGGGTGTAACGCGAGGAGACTTCGCGGTCCGGCCAGTTCTTTTTTGGGCCGGCGCCGCGAAGCTCGAAAGCAAAAGGCTCAAGCCAACTGAAAATATGAACAGTGATCGCGGCAAACGCATCGGTTAAGCGCGTTTTATAGTGCAGCCGAATGCAGTTGCAGTTGTTTTCTCTACCGGCTTCCCTGACAGAGTCAGATCAAGCGCATCGCGTAATTCGTTCGCATTCACGCCGGCGGGATCTTTGCTGTTATCAATCCGGCCGTGGTAGAGGAGCTTACTATTTGCGTCAATGAAGTATGCTTCTGGTGTCTTCGCGGCCCCAAAACGATCGGCGATCTTGCTGCCGGCATCCTTCAGGATAGTAAACGTCAACTTGTTCTGGGTCGCGTGAGTCTTCACAGCACTCGCATCCTCTGTGACGTTCGAATTGATTCCGATGACGTTGATACCTTTTGCCTTGTAATCTTGCGCCAGCTTCTCCATGCGTTCGTTATACGCGTTCGAAACAGGACACTGCACGGCGATAAAGATTATGACTGTGCCATTCTTGCCTTTTAATGATGCAAGCGTTCGGTTCGTTCCATCGACATCAGGCAGATTGAAATCTTCGATTGTGGCCCCGATGGCGGGTGCAGCCGGAACATCGTTATCGATCGTTCGGCCAATGCCAACTAACCCTACGGTAACTAAGAGCGTCGCCGTCAGGAAGAGCGACACGTTTCGCTTGTTCATACGATCTCCTTTCAAACGCGGGTAAAAGCGGAAAGCAAAGATTAACAGTCTGAGTTTCGGGGAGCAAGCGACGGCAGGAAGCCAAAAACACGAATCAGGAAAACCGTTGAAACGGTTATGAAAAGCCAAAGACCGCAAGGAACCCCAGGCTGAAGCGTGGGGAGAATGAGAGGTTGAATGTAGCGAGGACTGTTGACACCAGTCAGCGAATCGATCATTTTAAAGTGTCATGTCTGACGCGATCAGTTCCACCGAAGCGATCGATTCACCAGAGCAAACAGATTCGACGTCTCCTACCAGTCAGCTCGATCAAGCACTGCCCACGCCCGTCAGAATGGACGCCGACAAACGATTCACCGGTCGCGGCGTGACGATCGCTTTTCTCGATTCAGGTTTTTATGCACACCGTGATCTTCTCGAACCAGTAAATCGAATACTGGCCTATCACAGTATCTTTGCTGCGGAAGACGACCCAACGCTTCTGCAAACACCGGACGTGGCTAGTTGGCACGGCATGATGACGTCGGTCGTCGCCGCCGGCAATGGTTACCTTTCAAACGGCTTGTATCGAGGGATAGCACCGGAATCGAACGTCGTACTGGTAAAGATCGGTAAGACGGGTCGCATACCAGAGAGCAACATTCAAGCCGGACTGCGCTGGGTTCTCGATAATCGAACTCGTTTCGACATCCGCGTTGTGAACATCTCTGCAGGTGGCGATTTTGAACAATCGTACCTTGATAATCCGTCGTGCCAGTTGGTGGAAGAGGCTGTCAGCGAGGGCTTGATTGTTGTCTGCGCAGTCGGAAATGCCGGACTCGCTCCTGGACATCCAGTGCTACCTCCGGCGAGTTCACCGTCGGCGATATCAGTCGGGGGACTGGACGATCAGAACTCATTGGACCGTGCGCGTCGCGGTATGTATCGATCGTCTTACGGGCCAACCATTGATGGACTGCAAAAACCGGAAGTCATTGCTCCCGGAATCTGGGTGGCCGCGCCAATATTGCCGCATACTCCAACGGCTGACCAGGCACATCTATATACCGAACTGGACTCGGCGCCTGACGATTCGTTGCGCGACATCATCAAAGAACATTCTGGCGTTGATCAGGCTTTGGATGATGCGTGTGATTTACCGATTCCGATGTTGCGGCAATTGATTAGCGTCAAGCTGCTCGAAGGCAATGTGATCAATCATCACTATAAGTTCGTCGACGGCACCTCGTTCGCGGCACCAATCGTTTCGTCAATTATTGCGTGCATGCTCCAGGCTAATCCCAGGTTGACGCCACAACAGGTGAAGCAAATTCTGATCAAGACAGCAGACCGTGTTGACAGCGTGGAAGTGGATCGTCAAGGGTGGGGCGTGGTTGCGCCACGTCGAGCAGTTGAGATGGCTCTGAAACTGGGCCGTTCAACTGCTTGATTTTGGTGGTGTCCTAAGTTGAATTTTCTGTGTACGCTCTGTGTTGTCTGTGTCTCTATGGTTTTTGATACGTCCTGGCCAAACTCAACCATAGAGGCACAGAGAACACCGAGAATGCACGAAGAAGCCACACTACCGAATTGAAACACTCGCTGGACACGTCAACGGGCGTATGACACAATCGCGTCAAATCCAAAAAACAATTATGCAGGAAGAGATCGGAAGGAGAGTTTTAGACTGTCAATGTCTGAGAATGAAACAGTAGTAACCGAAGCGGCCGAGCCGACGAACGAAACAGCGCCGGCCGCCAACACAGAAGAGATTACTTACCATGCGGTTGAGAAGGACGGAGTTGTGACCGCGATTTGGGAGATGCAGGGCCGCAAGCATCTGCGGACAATCGATCCGCGTTCACGTCAAGGGCAAGACATACTCCGCTTGTACACCACCGAGCATCACGACGAAGCAATTGGTGAACGTACGACGTCCTAGTCGTAGATCTTTTGGTCTTTGGCCCTGGGCTTTTTGAGATTCAGATCTACAAAGATCCAAGACCAAAGTCCAAAGATCATCACGTCACCAAATTCCTCGGCTCGCCTCTCACAAAAGCTTCCAACTTATCGACTACTTGATCCGCCAGAGATTGCATCGCTTGCTTGCTTGCCCAGGCTATGTGCGGCGTAACGATCAGGTTAGGCAGTTTCTCCGCTAATAGATCGCTTTCCGATGTGGGCGGCTCATTTCGCAACACATCAATGCCGGCACCTGCAAGCCTCCCTTCTTTCAAAGCTTGAATCAGCGGCAACTCATCAACCAGTGCACCACGCGCAGTGTTAATGAGGATGGCGCTCGGTTTCATTAGCCGAAGCTCCGCGGCACTGATCAGGTTCCGCGTGTCGTCAGTAAGTGGACAATGCAAAGACAACACATCACTGTGCTGCAGGACTTCTGAAAATGGTATGCGACCTTGTCGTATTGCGACCGCATTCTTGTGCTCGGCGACAAGGACGTCCATGCCAACAGCGCGCGCGAGGTTTGCAGTAGCACGACCCAGCGTGCCGTAACCAATGATTCCAAGAATTGAACTACGCACATCGGCAATCGGGTGGTCCAGCAGGCAAAATTGTTTCGCTCTTTGCCAATCACCGCGATCAACATCGTCACGGTAAGCGAACAGATTGCGGCGCAGCGCGAAAATTAAAGTCAACACATGTTCCGGCAAGGTGGTCGTTGCGTAATCACGGCCATTGCAGACCGCAATGTTGTGAGATCTGCAGAAAGCGAGGTCAATGTTGTCAGTGCCGGTAGCAGCAACTGCTATTAGTTTTAGAGACGGCAGCTGGATAAGAGTCTCCGCGCGGAGAGGCAGTTTATTACAGATTGCGATTGTGGCAGGCCATAGTCGTTCGACTATCTGATGAACGTTGGTGAATTCATAGTCAGTCCAGGTATGCGCAAAGGAAGGAGGTCGGAAGGCGACGGTAAACGTTCCTCGCTCCAGGAAAACAATTGATTCGATGTTTCGGCGATGTGGCATGGATTTTTGGATACGAGTCTTGTCGTATCTGTTTAGCAGAATGGATCGATCCGAGAATTTGAACGAGATCGATAGCAAATCGTCATTAACGATGCGACTCAAACGCGGCCATTAAACCGTGTAATCCAAACTATAAGTGCAGTTAGTTCCCGGAGTCACGGTGGCGACAATTTACTGGAATATGTGTTGCTTTTAATCACCACATCTGCCCCAGGGCGGGCTCTTCAAACAATGCGTTGCCTCAATTGAATGCGTTAAATATCGCGTTACCCACGAACGCTCACAAAGGAGATTGCGATGAACAAAGGTATCTGGCTCCTGCTGTTGTCTCTCATATTTGTATTAGGCGCGTCGGCCGCCGCTGTCGGTCAGACAAGCGGTTCAATTTCGGGTTCAGTAACGGATGAAAAGGGCGCTGTGATACCTAACGCGACCGTTTCCATCCGGAATATTGAAAAAAACACTCCGCCTCGAACGATTCAGACAAACAGCGAAGGGAACTATCGGTTTGATAACGTTCCGGTTGGGCCCTACGAGCTAACGGTAGAGGCTCAGGGCTTCGCGAAATATGTGCAGACCGGAATAACTCTGCTGCTAAACCAGAATGCTGTCATTGATGCCACCTTAAAAGCCGGCAGCGTCCAAGAGGTCGTAAACGTGACGGAAAACGCCGCGATAATCAATACAAGCAATGCCGAGGTTTCTACTCAGTTCGATTCGCGTCGTTTGTCGGAGCTGCCATTAGGACCAACGCGCAACGTGCTGGCAGTCGCCTTGTCGGCACCCGGCGTAAGCCAACTGGGCGCAGGCCAGACGGGATTCGCTAATGGCATCAGCTATTCGTCCAATGGCGGACGTGTACGGTCCAATAACTTTATGGTTGATGGCCAGGACAACAACGAGCCCGGTGTTGCAGGCGCCGCTCAACCATTGAACAATCCTGACTTGATTCAGGAGGTTCGGCTAATAACGAATCAGTTCCTCGCTGAGTATGGGCGCAATTCCAGCTCAGTGTTCAACGCGATTACGAAGTCAGGAACAAACGACTATCACGGCTCACTGTTCATGTTCCATAACAGCAATCCGCTCAACGCGTGCAGCAACACCGAGAAGAAACTTGGGTTCTGTAATGCGAACGCGACCAATCCCTCGCAACGCCATGCCCCGTTCAGAATTGAAAATCAAATTGGCGGCACTTTAGGTGGTCCATTACACTTACCGCGATTCGGCGAAGGTGGTCCCACCTATATCAGTGGAAAGAACAGAACGTTCTTCTTCGGTTCTTATCAGCGTTGGAGTGATCGACAGCTGGGCGCGGGTACAACCCTGAATGGCGCTCCTACTGAAGCAGGCCGTCAGATTCTAGCGTCTGCAGCGGGAAACCTGCCCCATGTAGCGGCCTTGTTACGACACTTGCCGGCGGCTCAAGCACCAATCAACAAGACTGCTAGCTTTACTCTAAACGGACAAAATTTCACTGTTCCGCTTGGTTCGTTAACTGGCTCCACAGCGTTTTTCTTCGATAACCACCAGGCCTCATTGCGGGTGGATCACAATTTCAATAGCAACCACCTTTTGACCGCTCGTTACTTGTTCTCGGATTCAGATACAGGCGGTACGGGACAAGCCACGCCGACGGGATTGACGACACAAAACGTTGCCCGGCAACAAACGGTGTCGTTAGCATACATCGGCACGTTCTCGCCAACCGTCGTCAATGAACTGCGTGTTGGTTATCAGCGATTTGCCACTGTTACGAGTGCTACTGATCCAAGGTCGGAAGAAATTCCGTCGCTAGAGATCTCTGAGCTGGGTTTGATCGGCTTTAACGCGGCGGCGAGTCGTACCGCAATCGGTCTCGCAGTTAATCTCCCGCAGTTTCGCACCAACAATATCTATCAACTTCAGGACAATCTCTCCTGGCACACGGGTAACCACAACATAAAGGTCGGAACCAACATAATAGAAAATAGGATTCAGAGCTTTTTCGTCCCCACAATTCGCGGACTGCTGCGCTACGCTACGCTGAACTCGTTCGTCAATGACTTCGCGGAAGCGGCGAACATAAACAAACCATTGCCAGGTGGCGAGGCGATCAATAACTACAACTGGTTCGACGTTCACTTCTACGGCCAGGATGAATGGCGAATCAGACCCAACTTCGCGCTTACATTCGGCCTGCGTTACGAACGTAATGGCGAAGCGACTCTCAGTCTATTGCCCGCCAATGAAAGGATCATTGCCGTCGCCGGTGGTGATCAAAGGTTCGCGTGGAAGCCGGTACCGGAGATCGACAACAACAACTTCCAACCGCGCATCGGATTCAACTGGAATCCACGCACAGACACGGACGGAATTCTTGGATTTATTACCGGTGGTGATCGGCTGGTGTTCCGCGGCGGTTACGCTGTAACCAATGATTACACGTTCATTAATATCGCGTTGAACGTTGCAAGCTCGTTCCCCTTCATAGCAGCAGTAAGCTTGCCGGCCAACGTCACCTTCGCTGGAGCCGCGTCTGTACCCAATGCATTTGCCAGACTGCCGAACATTTCGAACGCAGGCGTTAACCCAAATGAGTTCACGCGTACAATCGTAGGTGGAGACTTCCGTTCGCCTTACTATCAAAGCTTCAGCTTTGAGGCTCAGCGTGAATTTGGTCAAAACGTCGTGTTCCGTCTCGGGTACGTCGGATCGAAGGGTTCAGCGCTGTTTCAAACACTCGATGGGAATCCGCGTCGATTGGACACGCTGGCTCCCGCCACTTGCAATCCAACATTTACGGGATCGAATCCTGACAGTTGCCGTGTCAATCGATCGGCGGCAGTCGTGCGGCTACGCGCGAATGCAGCGTCCTCGATTTACCACTCGATGCAGGCGAGCCTTGAGAAGCGTCTCAGTCGCGGATTCAGTGCGGGCGTCCACTACACCTGGAGTTCCTTCATTGACGTAGCGTCGGAGATCTTTAATCCGTCGAGCGGTGAAGTCGCTGTGTCGCAAGACTCGTTTAACCGGAACGCCGACAGAGGTCGTTCGACCTACGACCGGCCACACCGTCTGACTGGAAACTTCGTTTACGAGCTTCCGTGGTACCAAAGCCAGACGGGCTTCATGGGTCACGTGTTAGGCGGCTGGCAGCTAAACGGTTTCTTCACTTTCCAAAGTGGGGCGCCCTTCACGGTGCTGAATGGATCGGACCCTGCAGGCGCCTTATCCGGCATTAACTCGCTGGTTGGGGATGCTATCCGACCGAACTTGGCTACAAATCTTCCACTCAGCACTATGACGATTCCGGAAATCTTGGCCGCTGGCGGTGCTAGCGTATTCCAGCGAATCACCGCTGCTCAACGCGTCGGTAATGCAGGTCGCAATATCCTACGTGCGGACGGAATCAACAACGTCGATTTCGGCATTTTCAAGAACACGAAGATTGGTGAAAACCAGCGGATCCAACTGCGAGCCGAATTCAACAATGCAACGAATACACGCGATTTCGGTATCCCGGAAGGACGTGTCAATAACGCCAACTTCCTTAATCAGTGGGGAACGGATGGTGGAAAGCGTCGCATCGTTCTCGGTTTGCGGTATATCTTTTAACCTTAATCGTTCGTGAGCGGCCACCTTGGTCGTTCCGAACCTTATCACCAATGGCTGGAGAGGACGTTCTCTCCAGCCATTGCTCTTTTCGAATGACCACATACCTGTGACATAATGCTGCATCACTGAACACTTCCGACCTTCTCTTGAAACTGTAAAAGGAGTACAAACGATGCGAGTCGTTTTCCTTTTCATCTTTTTAGCTTCCGTTCTCCCCTCATTAATTGCACAAACAACAGCATCGCAATCGACCGTGCCGGAAGTAGAAATTGTTAAATTTAGCTGGAGTAAGGAACGGCTGAATTGGCAACACAACCCGTTTGGTGGGCCAAACGAAAATTTCCATGAGATGCAGATGCGTGCTCGGGCTGAAAAACGCTTAACAGATGCAAAGCGCGGCGGCACCACCGCAGAAACAAAGAAAACAGAAAGCGACGCAAAGGCGGACCTCAAGATTGCTGAGGCGCGAAGAGAAAATGAGAACGCAGCCGTTCCCCGCTACGTCTTTCTTTACCGAACGTCGATCAGGAATAGCAGTAACAAACAGATCAAAGAGATTGATTGGGATTATGTGTTTTATGACGCCGCAAGCCGCGAAGAACTTGGACGACGACAGTTCACGAGCGTGCAGAAAATCGATCCGGGCAAAAGCAAAGAACTTTCGTTCATGATTACCACTCCACCAACCAGAAGGATTAGTGTCAATGCTCTCGACAAGAAAGAGCGGAATGGAATTGAAGAACAAGTCGTTGTCGTAAGGATCACGTACGCCGATGGCTCGGTCTGGCAAATGCAGTGATCCTGGTGAATTGATCTTCTCAACAAATGCGCATTAGACGTTCCGTCCCTGAAGAAGCCGAGATCCTCACGCGGATAGCTCACGACGCAAAACAATACTGGGGATATCCTGACCATTGGATAAGACATTGGAGCGAAGATCTCACAATCGCGCCTGATTTCGTCCGCAATAACCAGGTTTACGTGGCGGAACAGGACGATAGGATCTGCGGCTTTTATGCATTATGCGTCGATGGTGCAAAGGCTGAGCTGGAACACATGTGGGTTGCGCCCGCCTACATTGGCAGTGGCATTGGCAAGGAACTTTTTCTTGATGCGATGGATCGCTCCGCTGCAATGAACGTGCGCCACGTTGAATTGACAGCTGACCCTAATGCCGTTGGCTTTTACGAGCGCATGGGAGCTACGCACACAGGTGAGGTCGTTAGTGAGATGGATGGCGAGCCGCGAATTCTCCCGCGAATGAAAATCGAACCTTAAAAGACTATTCACAGATTACGCAGATTACACAGATTAAGGATCAATCAGCTAAGTTCATGCGGTTTGCAACCGTGAATTTCTTCTCAAGTTATTTTCAAGGTTGGAAGCGCAATACGGTAGCAAAACACATCAACTTAACTGCTTTGGTTCCTAATCTGTGTAATCTGTGGATACTCTTTATTGGAAGCGGTCTTCATACTCAATCGACTCCACAAACGCCTTCACCATCTCCGCTGCCCGGAAATCACCTCTGAACTGCTCTAGCTTTCCCAGCCAGAAATCGTAACCAGCAAAATTCGAATCTGGTGCGTCGTTTGGATTTCTCCGCAAGTAGCCAAAGTATTGCATCAGCACAAAGGCACGGTTGAATTCAGAGTTTCTGAAATCAACATCGTCTGCAATCTTACGTAATACCGTGGCTCGCGTTTCCTGTCCGGCACTCAGCGCATTCACCAGAGCATTTCGTTCGGAAGTTGAAAGCGGCTGTCCAGCCAAAGCATTTAGGCTGTCGACGTATTGCGAAGCAGTCATTTGCGGAGGATAAGCCGTCTGAAATTCACTGCGCGTCACAAACGACGCGATGAAAGCCACTGTGTTCGCGTCTAGTTTCTGTTGCCAGCCTGGGGCGCCTACAACCACGTCACGACTTATCTCGCTCGCGTCGCGTAAGAACTCCTGATAACGCAGTAAGCCGCGCGGTCGAGAAGTGTTCGGAGCAAATGAAGTCTTGTACAAACGATAGATCAAGAATCCTGTCTCCTGGAACTCAATTGATAAGAAGAATGCGGCTGAGGTGTCGATTCGTCTCACTTCTCTGCATTGTGCATTCGATCCGCATGAATCAATGCCGTTCATCCAGAAGGCCAGGCCTAATGCATCGGGTTCCCGATTCAGAAAGTCGTTGTAGTGTTGGGTGACGAAGAATCGAGTGTTGTTTAGGGCATTGGAAGGCGGGCCAAAAGCGAGGCCAGTTAGGCCCAAATCATCAAAATCCGCTTGCGAAAAGACTTCACCATTCTGAAGGAAGCCGTCGAGATTGGGATCTGGAAAGACATCTACCCGTGCAATCCCTCCGTTACCTGCCGAGCCATCAAAACTCGAGGATGCGTCTTCGATCACATAAACATTCCCACGGCGATCGACTGTTAGTCCATGCAGGAACAAATTGTCGTCGATTGAGAGTCCTTCGACGACCACTTCATCGCGATCGCCTCGACCGTCCTTATTGTCGTCATAAATCGCGAGCATCAGTGTGTCGTTGCCGACTGAGTGCGAAAACACAACTCCGCGTGAATTTACGGCGACGTCAAGTGGAGCGTCGTCGGAGAACTGGTACGAGTAGTATGGCGTGCTGTCGAGCGTGTCGGGCATTCCATCGTGATTAGTGTCGCGAATGATGCGAAGTTCATTCGAACGAAAGTCAGCAATCAACAGATCATTGTTAGGCATGAGCGCCAGACCATTGGCATTGAAAAGCCGGTTATCGCCAACCGTTACGAGCTCTCGTGAACGAGCATTGTCAAAGCCGCCCGTATTTGGGTCGCGTACCAGCAGGACAACACCGGGTGAAGGTTCGTTGTTTGGATCGCTTGGGTTTTCGGAATTGAAAAAACCACTTGAACAGACAACCACGAATTCACGTCCGTCGTTTGCTGTACCTGTTGCCACAGCAGCTGCTGAGGGCAGACGAAAATCGCGCTCGAGATCAAAAACAGAGGTCTGGTTAACAACATAGTCGCCGTTGGTATCCAGCGCCACTACTAACACTCCGACAAGTCGTCCGGCTTGGGTTGCAGAATACACTTCGTAACGTGCGCCCGAACGACCAACGGCAATATCAAATGATCCGCCAGCGGAGTCGAAAGTTGTGCGTTCGTCGGCAATCAGGTCTGCATCGCGATCGACGAATTGCTCATTGGTACCTGCCTCGGACGTTAAACTGATTTGCGACGTGTGCAATACGCGACTAAGGCTGGTGCCACTTGTTATGGGCGCGCTGGCTGGGATGTTCTGATTGTTTGCAGCCGCATGGATGGTTGTCTTCGTTGAGTCGTTTTGTGCACGCGGCCGTCGTGGTCGCTGACTACTTGACCGCGGTTGATATGCGCCCTTCCTCAGACTGGGTGCGCTAACTCTCTGACGAGTCGTTAGTGCGCGTCTAATGTCCGGCCGTAAATCAACGCTAAGAGTCTGCCCATGACTCAGCACTGCAGAGATATATGAACTAACAACGAGCGCGATGATTAGCGCTACCAAGAACACGACCGTTCGAAAGACTCGCATGTCCCACGTCCATTTGTTAGAGCCGCGCCTTCTGATGATTCATTTCCAGAAGGCGCGACTACGAAGTTCAGATCCGGCGGTTAACGGAGAGGATCGTCGGGTTTTCCGGGGCGGTCGGGTCTGGGAGGCTCCGATCGCGGCGGTGGATCCGACCGCGGCGGCGGATCTGATCGTGGCGGCGGATCCGACCGCGGCGGCGGATCGGATCGTGGCGGCGGATCTGATCGCGGAGGCGGATCTGAACGAGCCGGTGGGTCGTTACGAGGAGGAGGTTCAGATCGCTGAGGAGGCGGATCGTAACGCTGCGGATGTTCAGATCGCGGTGGTGGTTCTGACCGTTGTGGCGGATCTGATCGTGGCGCTGGTTCAGATCGCTGTGGAGACTCCGATCGTTGAGGAGGATCAGAGCGCGGTGGTGGATCGTAACGCGGTGGCGGCTCAGAACGGCTCGGTTCAGAGCGTGGCTCATAACGTGGCGCCGACCGCGGCTCGGATCTCTCCGTCGGCTCCGCCCTTTCAGAACGTGACGGCTTCGATGGAGGTTCAGCAGGTTGTTCAGCATTAGGCCGATCAGAACCTGGCGACGCATTTTCTGCAGGTCGTTCCACTGATGGTCGTGATGTCTCGATTCGCTCACGCCTATCGCGCGAACGTTTCTCGCCCTCATCATCCGAAGTCGCTGGCCGAACAACTCTCTCGGGTGGCGCATCGGGTGTTTCCCTCGGACGAATAGATGGTGCGTCATCAGCTCTCCGACGATCCGGCGAGGTAGTGCGTCGGTCTGGTCGTTCTTCATCAAGAGAGGCCGGTGACGCGGGTGTCGTCACTCGTGTTCTCGTCGGCTTCGAAGGCTCGTTCGAGGGCGTTGATAAATCGGGACTAGCTGGCGTTGAATCAAGATTACGCGGCGGTCTGGTAACAGCACCCGTCGGTCTATTCTCGGACGCACCAGCATTTGTAGCTTCGGTTGGTGACACAGTTCTCGGTTCACGACCATTGAAGATGCGTGTGCGACGCAGTTCATCGTCTAAAGGGGTGCCTGGGATTCGCGTTGCCGCGCCGGTTACTCGGTCAGGAACATTGATTGAGGCGTTATTCCGTGGCGGCCGAGCAATTACTGAACGATCGGTAGCTGACGTTCCATTGCGATCTGAAACTGAACGTGCTGGCAAACCTTGCCGCAATGGTTCTGAACTTAGGGCACGTCGAGCGAGTGCTTCATCAGCTCGGGCCGGCCTGGCTGTGTCGTAACCAATTGTTCGCGCCGGAGCAGATGTCACCGCTCGTAGGTAAGCGGGATTCACGCGTCGCAGCTGAGCAATTTCATCATAGCGGAGAGCCGTCAAGCGTCCCGGATAACGCTGATAGTAATTAGAGTGCGGATCACGCTGGTAGTAACTCAGCGGATACCAACAATAGGTATTGCCGAAAGAAAGATGGATCGAAACAAGCGCTGGGCGCCACCAACTTCGATACCGGTAATACCGGCTGCGGGGACACCACGCCCAATAGTTGTTGTAGTAGACCCAACGACCATAGTGATAAGGCGCCCACCCCCACGGCTCATAACCCACCCATGTCCAACCATACGGCGGGCACCAGGTCCAACGACCATATCGATAAGGGGCCCAATCGTCGTAGATATTTATTACCGTTGTGCGAGGATGCCAGATCCATCCGTAGTCCGCTGCATATACCCAATCGCCATAGGCATCCAGGTCCTCGGCGCCCCAAACATATTCATCGTAGTATTGAACGTCGTAGCGAAGTCGTTGAGCCAGGTAGCGCTCGCGATCGTCGACCCATTTATCCAGCGAGTCTTTCGTCAGTGCCGCCGCAAATTCCCAATCACCAGCGTTGTCGCCGTCAACTACGAGCTCTGCCGATCGACCGTCACGTAAGGCAAATCCAGAAGTATCCGAATAGATGCGCGCACTGCCGCCGTCACGAACGGTAAATCGAACGCGTCCTTCGCGCGCCACGTCTATGCGATAGAGCCCTTTCTTCTCAATCGCGAGTGTGGAGCGTGGCGCATCCAGCTCAAAGTATTCCTTTTGTCGATCGAACTTCGACAGGCGGATTACGGCGGTGCCCTCGATTACGCCCAGCGCAACTCCTTCCTCGCGAAGAGTGGTGACACGCAGAAGGGAACGCGAACCAAGTCGTACGAAATTGCGAGCGTCTATCTGAATTTCCACAAAACTTTGGTTGTCAGTCGCAAGGGTATCTCCTTCGACTAAAGGAAAATTCAGGCGGGCGCGCTCCCAATCAGTATTACCGGCGCGCTTGAGATTTACCTCGCCGCCAATCAAGCTGATACGGACGACACGAGCCTTTACATCGTAATCCTCGGGGTCCTCATCATCAGCACGGACTGTGATGGCCGGTGATATGAATGTTAGAAAGAGAGTAAAAAGAAACAGGGAGACCGGTCGGGTAAGCATGGTTGACGCTCCTTCAGTAAACAGGTTTTCGTTAGTCCGGGAGTCTTGCTTGCCAGACGCGTGACGACTCAACACAAAGAACCGCGCGCTGGCGTCCTAGCCAAACCGTGGAGGCATCGCAAGAATGTAGTAGGCTTGGCCGCTGGCCTAATAAGGAGCAAAGAGCATGCCTGCAATCGCTTGCAAGAAGCGTTGGATAAGAATTTGAGAATTCTCAAACGAGGATTGAGCGCGATCGGTAGTTAGTGGGTTCGCGTTGAAGTAAAACTTGAGAACCCGCAATGGCTCGTAAGGGGTTATTAGTTCTAGCAGCCGCAAACCTTGACGGCGCGCCCGTCTTATTACGTGCAGTCATGCGCACGATTTCGTGCGAGATATTCTGATGTCCGATACGCTTCAGCTTGTCGTTGTGATGGGCGAGATTCAAGCTCAGAGGAAAGAATTAAGCAAATGTCTGGTTGAGCTGCCCGTTTTCTGCCAGGTTTGAATATCGCGCAACACAACGACAAGCTGAAGCATATCGGACATCTGGTTGACGCATTCCTCTGAGGTGACTGGTTCCAAAACAACAAGCCAAAGCGTATCAATTGACGCGCATGAGTAAATCGCTTCATCCTCCCGCTTTCGATCTCGTCGTAATCGGCGCCGGCATAAACGGCGCGGGTGTCGCGCGTGATGCATCAATGCGTGGACTCAAAGTCTGCGTCATTGACAAAAGCGACATCGCCAGCGGTACAAGCAGCTGGTCGACTCGCCTTATCCATGGCGGTCTGCGTTATCTGGAACATTGGGAATTTGGTCTTGTTCGTGAATCGCTGCGTGAACGCGAAACATTGCTGAAGATTGCGCCACACCTGGTCAAGCCATTACCCATTCTGATTCCAATCTACAAGCGTGGTCGGCGCAGCAGTCTGCAGGTACGCGCAGGAATGCTTCTTTATGAGCTGCTCTCTTACGATAAGACACTGCCCCGCTATTCCATTTTGTCGCGCGACGAAACTCTTCAGAAAGTTCCGGGACTAGAGTCTGAAGAGCTCACTGCTTCATTTGTTTATTACGATGCGCAAGTCGAATTTGCTGAGCGGCTTGTTCTCGAAAACATTCTTGATGCACAACAACACGGGACCGAAGTAATCACGTACGGACGCGTAACACGTTGTTTGACCCGGGATGGAAGGGTCGTTGGCGTGGAGTTTGTTCGTAACGGTCAGTGCAAGACAGTCAGCGGCAAAGTCATCATTAATGCAGCTGGACCCTGGGTCGATCACCTCTTACAAACAACGGGCAACCCGAACCGGTTAATAGGTGGTACTAAAGGAAGCCACATCATCGTCGCGCCTTTTTCTGGTGCTCCCTCTGTCGCCGTATACGCCGAGGCACAATCTGACGGTCGCCCTTTCTTCATCATTCCCTGGAACAACAATTACCTGATCGGCACAACAGACATTCATTTCGACGGAGATCCGGATCAAGCACGTTGCCGAAGATCAGAGGTCGATTATCTGCTCGCAGAAACAAATCGCGTCTTGCCGGGAGTAAACTTAACCAGCACGGACATCCTGTTTACTTACTCAGGGGTACGGCCTTTGCCATTTACCCACATTAAAGACGAGCAAAACATCACGCGCCGGCATTTCATTCGCCGGCATCATGAGCTGAATAACGTCTACTCACTTGTGGGAGGCAAGCTAACGACATACCGGCAGTTGGCTGAAGAGTGCGTCGACGTTGTTTTCAACAACCTGGGAAAGACGACACCAAAGTGTTCGACTGCGGATGCACTGCTCCCGGGCGCTCGCTCATTGGCGTCGTGTGCGTCTGACTTGAGTTCAAATGGCCTCGTTAATCAATTAACTCGGGAAAGATTAATCAGCATTTACGGCAGTAGAACTCGCGACCTTCTGAATTTCTGTGAAAGAGACGCACGTCTTCGCGGGCCGCTTAATGAGACGAGCAGAACATTGGCGGGCGAAATTGTTTTTGCGTTTGAACAGGAGTTGGCGCAAACCCTTACCGACTGTCTTTTTCGACGTACGATGAGCGGGTTCAGTTCGGATCTGGGTAATAACGAAGTTGAAGGCGCTGCGGCGATAGGACAACGGTTTTTAGGTTGGAATACCGCGCGAGCAAGAAAGGAAGTTGAAGAGTATTACGCGTACATCCAGAGATTGGCCGTGCCGAACGAAACTGCTCAATAGATGGAGTACGTGCGGTCGGATAACTCAGGGGTTCGTAAGATTGCAGGTGGGGAAGGGTGGCTTGAAGACAGGAGCAGGAGCAGCACGCAGGGGGCAGCAAAGAAACAATTTTTCGTGCTCCTGCCTGGTGCTCCTGCTCCTGTCTGCAAGCCACCCTTCCCTAACTACAATCTTGAACCTTGAGTTATGGCATCGACTCACGCGCTATTCCGGACCGGTGACACGATCTCCACCATTCGTCGCATTGATTCTTGTGCAAACTGCCGTTGTAGTCGTCTCGCTAATGGACCAGCCAGTCTCACGAACGGATGTTTCGGTCGCGAGAATGCCAGAATGTCATACCAAACAGAATCATCGCTGTGGTGCCACTCCACCGTGAACCGTTCTTCGCCAGTTTCGACGTGATCGGGCAGCGTCCCATAGGCAAAGCCGAATCTCTCTATCGCGCCGGATTCACTAATCACATAAACAACACGTGCGGCGCTCAACGACCAGGTTCCAAATGCACGAGCTTTAACAGCCACCGTGGCGTCCTTCTTCACAGGTACGCCATCTGGAACGATAACAACCCATCCCAAATCAAATTGCTTCCAGGTACTAAGAGCTTCGATGGCAACTTTATAAACCGTCTGGCCCGATCCAAGTTGGATACGGTTGTGATCTACGACGTAACCGGCGGGAGGCATTCCATTCGTGGCGCCAACTGCTTCGTACGAATATTGTTGGTCACGCTGGGCAGCAATGAATCTCGCTATTGTCTGCGGGGAAGGCTCAATGAAGAAGAACATTCAGCCACGTTTCTCTTCCAGCTTTACGAGCCGAGCCCTCGGATGGAAACGCTGATAAGCCGAACGAAGATGAACATCCGTCATATGCGTGTAGATCTGGGTAGTGGAAATATCGCTGTGGCCCAAAAGCGCCTGAACAGATCTCGAGTCCGCACCATGTTGGAGCAGATGCGTCGCGAAGCTGTGACGAAGCGTGTGTGGCGATACCTTCTCAATACCTGCACCTTCCGCATACTGTTTGATGATCGACCAGGCCAGCTGTCGCGTGAAGGGCTTTCCGCGTTGCAGAAATACAAAAGGAGACTGTTGACGTCCATAACCGGCTTTTACTGACTCATACTGCTGCAACCAATGAATCGCGCTTTTTCCCAGCGGCACGCGCCGCTCTTTACTTCCCTTTCCATGACAAACCACTAATCCTGCGTGCAAATCGACATCAGCACGTTTCAACGACACAAGCTCAGACACGCGCAGGCCGGTGGCATACATGATTTCAAGAATCGCCCGATCACGAACACCTACGTGAGTAGAAACATCCGGTGCATTCAAGAGACGGTTGATCTCATCTTCGGTAAGAAATCTCGGCAAGTAAGAAAAGCGCTGAGGCGTATCGAGGTCTTCGGCAGGATGGCGCTTAATGTGACCATCCAGCATGAGAAATTTGTAGAAGCCTCTGACAGCACTCACCGCACGCGCGATCGAAGTTGGCGCCAGACCATCGCGCGTTAGACTCGAGATCCACTTTCGCAAGTCAGCTCGAGTCAGATCCACGGGCCGCTTTCCATTCGCGTTGGCCCATTGGTTAAGGCGTGCCAAGTCGCGCGAGTAGCTTTCGAGAGTGTGTCGCGCGAGCCCTTTTTCGACCTGGATGTAGGAGAGATACTCTTTGACGAAGTCGCGATCCGTGCTCACGGACAGAAGTATAACATCAGGAGCAGGGGCAGCAGGCAGGAGCAGCAGCGAATCATTGGTCAATTATCATTGGACATTTCTCATTTATCATTTGGGAAACAAAAACGTCCGAACACTAAAGGACTAGACTCGCGAACGAAAATGATAATTGAGAAATGTCCAATGTTAATTGACCAATGATTCCTGCTCCTGCCTGCTGCTCCTGCTCCTGATCATTCGTAGCGCAGGCACTCAATCGGATCGAGTCGCGAGGCTTTTCGTGCGGGCCAGACGCCAAATAACAAACCAACGCCAATCGAAACTGTTAAGCCAGTCACTACAGCCCACGTCGGAATCGATGCGGGCAGTGAGGGAATAAGGAACATGATCAACTGGCTAATCCCTACTGCCAGTAGAACGCCCAATACACCACCGAGGAAGGTCAACATCATTGCTTCGAAAAGAAACTGGCGCACGATGTCTTTCCGACGCGCGCCAATTGCCTTGCGTACGCCGATCTCTTTCGTGCGTTCGGTGACACTTACCAGCATGATGTTCATTACCCCAATACCGCCGACTAACAAACCAAGACTCGAAATGGCAATGGCTATCAAACCAACCATAGCGGTGATGGCGTCAAACTGTTCAATAAACTTGTCAGCCGTTTTGATGTCAAAGTTATTTGGCGCATCAAATTTCACTCCACGGCGCCGGCGTAGGAGCTCTTCTGCCTGAGTGAGGGCTTCACTAACTTGACCTGATCGACCGCGAATTACGAGCAACAAATAGCCTTTCCCAGGAGCGACCTTCTGTGCAGTTCGGAACGGAATGTAAACCGCATTGTCCTCTTCATTCTCGCCGAAAAATCCGGCTTTCCGTTTTTCCAGCACGCCCACTATTTCAAAGTTGCATCCACCCATTCGTACCTGCGTGCCGGCAATGTTGTTTCGTCCTGGAAAAAGTGCATCGGCAGCGTTGACTCCGATCACCATCACATTAGCGCGTTGCTGATCGTCCAATTCGGTGATGAAGCGACCTTCCCTCAAAACTATGTTCGTGATGTCGGCATAATTCGACGAGACACCCTGCGTGTTTCCCCAGCGATAGTTATGGCCCTCGTAAGTTATGTTGTCGTCGAAGGGACCTCCGCTGTAGCCAATATTGGGGGCGACGTGCGCAACATCTTCCACGGCCGAAGCGTGTGCTTTGATCGCGTCGGCATCCGCAACCGTCAGAGGCTTTCGAGTTCGCTCCGAACGATCTTCGCTGGTGCGTGGCCCGGTCGAAAGATGAAATGCGTAGATGTTGTTAGTGCCATATTCCTCGATCATCGCGACAATATTCTGTCGCAATCCCGTTAGAATCGAGGCAATGCAGATCGCCGTCATCACACCGATGACGATCCCTAACACCGTCAAGAAACTGCGGAACTTGTGCGAACGAACACTGTCGGCCGCCATCGCGAGCGTCTCACGGAGTGCCCCTTTTGAAATGCGAACTCTCATTATGCTGCTTGTGTTAGCGCGAGAATGGGATCGAGGCGCGCTGCTTTAAACGCCGGATAGATACCCGCAATCATGCCTACAACAGTCGAAACAATCAGCGCAAGCAGGATGTAGCCAATCGTGATTGTCATCGTTATGGAAGCGAGCATTGTGATTAACGTTGTGACGCCCCACGACAATAGCAACCCAATCACACCGCCCAACCCGCAAAGGATCGCCGACTCAATCAAAAACTGAAGCAAAATTTGTCGCCGTGTTGCGCCTACCGCTTTGCGGAGGCCCACTTCGAACGTGCGTTCCGTGACGCTTACGAGCATGATGTTCATAACGACAATTCCGCCAACTACCAGCGTTATGAAAGTGATCGGCACTACTACTTTGGCGATGCTACCAGTGAACTGATCAATCTGGTTGTTTAGCTCTTCGACATTCACCAGACCAAAATCATCTTCTTCGTTGCCGTTGAGCCGATGCTTGATTCGCATAGCGACGCGAGCGTCTTCAATCGAAGCGTGGAAGCTCTCGCGCGACCGGGCCTTTCCGTGGATTTGCAATCCATTGCGACCGAAGATCTGCAAATGCGTCGTGACTGGTATGTATACGTGCCGGTCGAAAGAGTCTCCGAAGAACGAACCCCGCTTCTCCTCTACTCCGACGACGCGCATTGGTAGTCCGCGAACTTTTAACGTCTTTCCGATCGCGTCAACATTTGGGAAAAACTTGTCCTTGATATCTCCGCCAAGAACCACAACCAGGGCTGAGCGTTGTACTTCATCTGCGGATATGAACCGACCCGTTTCAATGGTTTTGTCTTCTACGTCGACCATGTTCGCGCTCGCACCAAAAACGATTGCCCCCGGGAACTCGATGCCATCTTGTTTTAAATCGGTACCGCTGCCGACTTCCGCGCCAACTTCTGAGCAAGACGCGCAATGGTCACGAACCCACTCGTAGTCGTCCCAGTTCAGTCTCTTGTTCCGTCGATTGCGGCGCTCGAACTCCTCGTCAGACATGTGTCCTTGGAAAGCCATGCGAGCGATCATGAAATGGTTACTGCCAAGGACTTTTGAGACTTTCTCAACGACGTAGGTGTTCAGGCCGCTTATCGACGCCCCTACTGTCACGACAGAGGCGACACCAATAATGATCCCGATAAGGGTCAGGAAGGCGCGCAGTTTGTGAGCAAAAATCGACTGCACGGCGATTTTCAGCGCGTCAGAATAAAAAGAGAATAGTGCTTTCATTGCGAACCGACTGGATTAACGTCGCGTGGCTATACGCGCGCAAAACTCCTTAAGTTCACTTACTCACAAAAGGTTTCGGGGCGGAACACACGGCAGCTCCACCCCGTAAACGCAAGTCCGGTTGTTGTTATTAACAGTTAAGACAGCTCGGTTATCGGCTCTGGCGGTTTTACCGCAAACTTCTCATTCCAGCGGATTCGACCAGTCACCTGCATCACCACAAACAGCGTAAGGATTGAACCGATGGTGATCGCCAGTCCGGTGAAACCCTTCAAGAAGAAGGCATAGGAGAACATCACGAGATAGATGAACTGAGCCAACGCCGCTTCTCTACTCGCGAAACGAATCCCCACAACTAGACGGAGATACGTAATCACCAAAAAAATGGAGACTGCCGCTGAAATTGCGAAGCTTGCATGAATGGAGACGTGATCTACCAGGTACGCGAGCAGTAAGTGAAACGAGAAGAATGCCGCAGCCAGGAAAAAGTAGTTCATCGGGTGCAGTTCAATCCCCCGTAGCGTAGTGATGATCAGCATTAGGAAGAAAAAGAAGAACAGTGACACGGGAGCGAAGAAGCTGATCTTTCCGGCGAGCGGACCCGGTTGGAGTTTCTCCGGCATTGCCATCGCGATTTGGTAGCCCGACAAGAGATTCTTATAACTCCAGATGAGGACCCAGCCATTGTTTGTTTCCTGCTTTTCTGAAGGCGACAGAGTGTTGTCAGGAAAATCAATGTCCTTGAAGTTTGTCGTCATGTGGAGATTGAAATCACGCACCTGAGCAACTGCCGTCCCGCCAAAGCTGTAACGCCACTCGTTCAGCCCCTGTGAGTTATAGCCGACGGCCAGCTGCGTTGTTTTGCCGGCCCCGATTTTTACTGCAGCGATCGCAGCGTTTTCTTTATTCGTTATCTGCGCGGGATTGCCGTCGACGTTGAATGTGAGGTTGTCGTAAATCGCCTGCGCCGTCGGGAACTTCAATTCGAAATGGATGCTTTGTTCTTTGTCACTTGTATTTCGGAAAGTATAGACGCCGGAAAAGGCTACCTTGTACGTGCTGTACCACAACAGACCCTTTTGCCGGTGTTGTAGATCAAGGCCTACGTTCACCGTACTGGCCTCGACTGGCAAATCAACCATCCGCTGATTTTGAACTTGCTTAACGACCTTAACCCCGTTCTCGACTGTTTCCTGGTTCGTAGTCTCAGTCAGAATGTATGACGCTACTGGCGGCGCTTGATTCTGCTCAGAACCCCACGTCGACTCAACCTTGCTGTGCGATGCGAAACCCGAGTCGTAAGTGCGTGAGAAAATAGTACCCCCGAGAATGGCCCAAGCTACCGACGTGCAAATGAAGATAAACGCAACTGCAATAATTCGTTTAGTCATGAGTGACTCCTTTGGCTATCGATCAACACAAAAACATTTGTCGCTGTATCTGAGATTGTTTGTCGGGAATTGCGGCTGGACAATGTGGTGAGCCACAGGAGCTGTACAGGACCAGCTACATCTGATCGCTTTTCCACGTAGTTGCGTTTGATCGTTGCATAAATTTAAGCACGAACTTTTAGTCAGCCAGAATTCGCGAGCTCAAAATGCATCGGCACGTCTGGAAAAGAACCGCGGCCGAAGAAGATATGGTGGGCTAAAGGTTTTAGAACGGGTGTCGATAAAGCGCGGAACGCCAACTCGATGACGGCTGGATTGCGTAGGGATGATGCAATCCTTCGCGCCCAAAGGCGTGAAGTGAATCTCGCGCGAAATCTCTGTCCGGAATAAGCCGTTAAAACGGACGGGTCATTCGTTTTCAAGAATTCCGCGACTACATCTGCTGCGAATGTCGAGAGCCTCATGCATGGGTCAAGACCTCCGGCAGTCAGCGGCGAAACAGCTCCTGCAGCGTCTCCGATCAGAAGACCCTCTTGGTTGCCTATTCGTCGCAGCACACCGCCAATCGGAATCGTACCTGCGCGCTGTTGTATCTCTTCAGCGCCGCTTAAATCGACAATGTGCTTAGTTTTTGTACGGAATTTATTGAGCGACTCAAGCGGATTAAATAATGCCCTGTAACCAGCTACACCAATGTGAGTCTCCTCACCATCATGCGCAATCCAACCGATATAACCCGGAGCCAGAGCAGAATCCAGAAAACAAAGAAGCCGGGGTGGACCATTGAGTCGGACTCCGACGAAAACTTTTTCGACTCCGACAATCCATTCACGATTCGCGTCCAGCCCGAGATTTGTTGCGACACGTGAGTGGGCACCGTCGGCTGCGATTATGTAGCGCGCCTGCACCGATCGGTCTTCTGATTGACGCTCTAAACGTACCACCAACCTTCCAGCATCACGGGAATGACTCAGGTACGACGTTCCCGGCAGCCACGCCACTCCACTTTTCAACGCGTGATTTAGATAATGTTCATAAAGTTTGCCCATCCTGCCGATCCGAAACTCATCGTGCGCACTAACAAACTCCATCGCACGCATTGACGGCGAATACAGATGCACCTGTCGTATGCTCGGCCCAAGGCAGTAATCGGGTATGTCGAAATCTTCGAGTGTTTTTCGAACAAAAATTCCTGTTGTGTGAATCGCCTGTGCAAGAGAGAGTTTGCGATCGATCAAGAGCACGGAAATACCGCGACTCGCGAGCAGTCGCGCGCATTGCAATCCGGCCAGGCCAGCGCCAATGACAATCGTGTCGTATGTTTCCATATGCGGGTGTGAGGCTTTCAGATTTGGAAGGCTGTCTTCTTATGGGCCAGGCTGTTTTCGTGTCCAATCACAAAGTGCGTGACCCAATCGCCTTCATTGATTAACAGCACGGGATGCTGAATTGTTTCCGGCAGATCAAAAACAACTGTCGTCGTATACGACTCACCTGGACGCAAGGCTGTTGTGATTGGCGTTCCCTCTCCAGCGCTTTGCTGAAGGGCAGCTTCTCCCAATGACGACGCTGAATAACGGGTGTCGTTAGCATCGATCACAGTCAGGAGTCTGGGATTTGGCAACAAGAGACCATTTCCGCGTCGCGGGCTGATTGTTGTTTCGTCAAAACGCGTTCTGATTGTAACGACATAAAAGATGCCCGAAGCGTGTGTAGGCTGCGCTGGATTGCCGAGGCTCTTCGTGTGCTTAACATCGAGTACTGAATAGGCAAGATGACAATCAATCTCGCAAAAGTGCTTCTCCTGACCCAGCAGTAGCACTCGATCACTGCTGGACCAGGAGAAGATCAACATCAAGCCGACGTAAGCCCCGGCAGCCATGGCGAGGCTGAGGAAAGCGAATTTACTGAAGACTGTTTTCCTGGTAACTAATGCGTAAAGCAGCGCGACACCGGTTACAGCCATGATGAAAGCGGTTCCGAGAAAAAGAAGGACACCGATGGGCGCCGCCAGATTGACATTAGTAAACATTGTTCCGACCCCACCAGGTCAAAGCTCTTTGCACCATAAAGTCCGAAGACAAAAAAAGAGAACACCACCGCGTTTAGGTGGCTCGCATTTGACGAATCAGCGTCTCCATGTGACTGAGATAGCTCTCGAGGGCGCGGCGCCCAGCGGCCGTCAGTTTGTATTCAGTCTTAGGCAAGCGTCCCTCGAAATATTTGGTACAGGCGATGTAACCTGCTTCTTCAAGCTTGCGCGCGTGCACACTGAGATTACCGTCAGTGGTGTTCATTAGATTCTTAAGATCGCTAAAGCTGAGTGACTCGTTGGCAGCAAGGGCGCTAATGATCCCTAAGCGCAATCGCTCATGGATCAGCCGATCAAGATTAGGCGCTGCGCTCTTCGAACTGTCCGGAAGTCCCTGCGGCGTGCTTGTAGTTTTAGCCTGCCGTCGTGGAGTTGTTTGTTTTGCTATTGATTGTCTACCCACCGTATTTCCTCGCAATAATTACACCGAAGATCACATGTAGCACGCCAAAGCCCGCACCCATAAACCAATTCGCTAGTTCGGGAGGCGCAAGAAGCGCTGCGGCACCGAGAACCATAAAGCACAGGCCCATGAGCGGTACTGCTGAAACTGAAAACATTCCACCGGTGATTACTCCCGTGCCGTATAGAAGCAGCCAGGCACCGGGTATCGCGCTGGTCAATCGGGCGCGAACAAGAACGATCGTGAGCAGTGCCCCGGCAACCAGCGGCGGTGAAAGACTGAAGACAGCCTTTCGACCCGGTCCGGACATTAGCGGCATGTCGACGGCCCGAGCTTTTCGATCCATTGACCAACCCGCAATCAGAAGTGATATCAAGCCTTCCGCAATCCAGACAGCGAGCCATCCTCTGAAGGTTCCCTGGTTCGCCGCGATGACGGTGGCAATCAACGCCGTACATCCAATCGCGACTTCACCCCAACCCGAGATGGCGGTGAATGCGGTTGCCCGCTCCATTGTTTCGCGGATGTAGCGGAGATTGTCCATGGCCCGTTCGTGCAGGGCTGGCGGCGGTTCCGGTTGTGGCTTGGAGACGAGTCGAATCGGGTCCATGGATAGGATGATAGAGGCGGAGCAAGAACGCTGTCAAGTACTTTGCAACGCAAAGAGTATGGCGTGCCTCTCATTCTCCCCAACCTTTAGGTTGGGGATCAGCGGCACCAAGATGAACGGGTAACCATTTTAATGGTTTCCCTCTGACCGCCATTCCCAGCCCATAGCGCTTAACAAACATCTCGTACTCTTCCGCGTACGTCCGCTTACGATGATGTTCCTCTTGATTGGCAATGTAGCGAGCCACGCGTACTACATCCGAGTGCGAAACTGAGAACGCTCCGTGACCTCCGCCCCAAGCAAACCGCCCCTTGATGATTTGACTGGTTCAAGCATTGGTTCGCGATTGAGTGTTTCACAATCAGATGTGTCCAGAGACGTGAGTAGGAATGAGTAGACATGTGAGGAACTCCTTTGTGTGAGATTTTGCGAGAAACCGTTAAAACGGTTCCGCGGAGTATAATGCGACCTGAACCCCAACCTAAAGGTTGGGGAGAACGAGAAGTGGTCGATTACCCTCCGCGGTAGGAACTCCGAGTCGTCTCCGACAGGCCGATTTTCGTAGAAAGCAATAGGAGTACGCATCCATCATTCAACGGTCAAAGCCTGGTGGATGAGTTCCGCCTGTTCCGCCTGATGAATGCTGTAAGAACCCGTCGCCGGACTCGCAGAAGCTGCACGGCCCACGAATGTTGGTCGCTCACAAGCGGGCAAGAGGTTCGTTAGGCGTTCTTCCATAAACGTCCAGCCGCCCATGTTCTGCGGCTCTTCCTGGGCCCAGATCAGCTGATTTGCTTTGGGATATTTCTTCAGCACTTCCTTGATGGCCTTCAATGGGAATGGATAGAACTGCTCGACGCGTACCAAAGCGACCCGCTTTTCACCTGATTTCTTTCTCGCGTCAACAAGGTCATAGTAAATCTTGCCGCTACACAGAACGACGCGCCCCACTGCCTGCGCATCCAGACCTTCTGCATCATCGATCACTGGTTGAAAGCCACCAGTGGTGGTCAACTCTTCGACAGTCGACGATGCCGCCGGTAGCCGCAAAAGACTCTTCGGGGTCATTACGATTAGCGGACGCTCCATTCCCGCTTGGACCTGACGTCTCAACAGATGGAAATATTGGGCGGGAGTTGTTGGATAGCAGACTTGCAGATTGTTCTCAGCACATAACTGAAGATAACGTTCCAGTCGCGCGCTCGAATGTTCGGGCCCTTGCCCTTCATAACCATGGGGCAACAGCATGACCACTCGCGATCTTTGTTTCCATTTGTCTTCAGACGCAGCTATGTACTGGTCGATGATCGTTTGCGCGCCGTTGCCGAAGTCACCGAACTGAGCCTCCCATAGAACGAGGTCATCACCGGCAACGACTGAATACCCATACTCAAAACCCAGCACTCCTTCTTCCGACAATGAGCTATCAAAGACCTCGAAGCGTGCGGCAGGATTTTTTTCAGACTTCAATTCGGAAAGCGGAGACCAGGCTGTGCCGGTCTGCGTGTCGTACAACACGGCGTGTCGTTGGCTAAAGGTGCCGCGGCCTGAATCCTGACCGCTCAAACGGACGTGACGTCCGTCAAGAACAAGCGAGCCAAATGCAACTGCCTCGGCAAATGCCCAATCGATCGGCGTCGATCCTTCCCCCATCTTTGCTCGTCTCGCGAGCTGTCCCACCATCTTTGGATTGACGTTGAAGCCTTCAGGCACAACCGCAATCTTGTGTGCAATACTCCGAATTGTCTCAGCGCTGGTACCGGTCGGGACGATCTCTGAACCATCCAACTCCACGACCTGCTGATGCGACTGAGCGGTCTCTTCCTTTACTTTCTTCTTCGCATTAGCAAGTGCGGCTTCGTATCGTTTGACCCGTTCTTCGATCAGCTGAGTCACTTCATCTTCAGTAACGACACCTTCTTTTATCAGTCTCTTCGCATAGATCGCTCGAACACCCGGATGAGCCTTGACACGTGCATACATCAAAGGTTGCGTGTAGCTCGGTTCGTCAGTTTCGTTGTGACCAAGTCGACGAAAACCAATTAGATCAAGCACTACGTCTTTGTTGAATTCCTGACGGTAGTCGAGAGCTATTTGCAACACGCGATACGCCGCCTCCGGATCATCACCATTGATGTGGAAAATAGGCAATTGCGTCATCCGCGCAACGTCGGTCGAATAGATTGTGGATCGGCCGGCTTCAGGCGATGTCGTGAAACCGATCTGATTATTGATGATAATGTGAATGGTGCCGCCAGTGCGATAACCCTTCAGTTGCGCGAGATTCAACGTCTCCATCACCACACCCTGGCCCGCAAAAGCAGCATCTCCATGCAACAACACCGGTAACGCGAGATCAACTGCTTCTTCGCGCCCGATTTGACGTTCACCAATCATCAAATCCTGCTCCGCCCGGACCATTCCTTCGACAACCGGATCAACCGCCTCGAGGTGACTCGGATTCGGAGACAAGCGCAGCGTTAGAGTCCGACCATCATTTGTAACGCGCTCTCCTGTCGCGCCCTGATGGTACTTAACGTCGCCTTCATCAGCAGGGAACTCCGGGTGCACTGACCCTTCAAAGGCGGCAAAGATTCGTTCACAAAGATTCCCGATCACATTCGCCAACACATTAAGGCGTCCCCGGTGGGCCATACCCAACGTGATGCTTTCGACGCCGCGCGCTGCCGCCCCATCAATCAACTGATCGAGTAACGGAATGATTGTTTCGCAACCTTCTACCGAGAATCTCTTTTGTCCGAGATACTTAGTGTGCAGGAAGCGCTCGAATTGTTCTGCCGAGATCAGCTTCCAAAGCAATCGCTTCTTAATTTCAACCGGCAGCGGATCTGCTTTGACAAAGGCGAGACGCAGCTGTTCCCGAATCCATAACTTTTCTTCTTTACTTTGAATATGCCTGTATTCAACACCCACCTTGCCACAGTAGACGCGTTGAAGGAGTTCCAGAATTTCGCGCAGCGTGGCGCTTTCTCTTCCACCGAGACCGCCGGTAATGAATTCTCGATCCAAGTCCCAGATCGTTAAGCCGTAGGTCTCGATGTCCAGTTCAGGGTGATAGAGCACCGGCATCGCGTGCAGCGGATCGATATCGGCAATCAAGTGACCGCGAACGCGATACGCATTTATCAACTCCATCACTCGCGCTTCTTTTATCGTTTGCTCGCGAACATGATCGCCGGGAAGAAAGAACGGATTGCGGTCAAGATTCCAGCGCAAAGGAGCGTTGGGAATGCCGAGGTCAACGAATATGTCGTCGTAGAAGCGATGCTGACCGATGATGTATTCATGAACGCGCGCGAGGAATGCTCCTGATTCTGCGCCCTGGATGATGCGGTGGTCATAAGTGCTGCTAACGGTGATTGCTTTGCTAATCCCTAGCTGTGATAACGCCTCGGGCGCCATTGCCTGATACTCAGCCGGGTACTCAATCGCGCCGGTAGCAATAATGACAGACTGGCCCGCCATCAACCGTGGAATGGAAGCGACAGTGCCAAGTGTGCCGGGGTTCGTTAAGGAGACTGTGGTTCCCTGAAAGTCTGCGACCTGTAATTTCCCCTCACGAGCTCGATGAATAACCTCGTCGTAAGCGGTCAAGAATTCGGAGAAACGGAGCGTCTCCGCGTTCTTGATGTTCGGCACAAGTAATGTCCGGCTGCCGTCTTTCTTGGCGATGTCGATTGCGATACCGAGATTGACGTGCGGCCGTCTTATTCGGGTTGGGGCATTATCAACATCAGCGTACCCATCGTTCAGCTGCGGAAAATCTTCAAGTGCGCACAACACAGCCCAGGCAATGAGGTGCGTGTAAGACGCTTTGCCGCGATCATTCTCGGCGAGGTATTTATTGATGATGCTTCGATTCTCATCAAGCAGCTTTACAGGAATACGACGCTGCGACGTGGCGGTCGGAACAGAAAGGCTCTGTTCCATGTTCTCAACGATCTTGAGGGCGCCACCGCGAATGGGAACAGCCTCAACATCAGGAGTTATAGGTGACGCTGCCGGCGTTGGTTGTGATTTAGGCTGAACAGCGGGAGCTGTTGCTGTTTGAACGGCGCCTGTTGGTATCTCAGCAGCGGGGGCCGCGCCGCTTCTACCATTGCCGGCTGAAGGTGAAACTGAACCGTCGCTTAGCAACTCGCGGAAGTAAGCACGCCAGGACTCGTCAACGAGATCCGGATTATTCCGGTATCGTTCTAGTAGACCTTGCACATACGTCGCGTTTGCGCCGAACTCCTCGGCAATCACTTCTGACAAATCTGCTTTTTGCGGCTGACTCAATGTCGAAAAATCCTCTCTTGATTACTGCTTTTATATACGAGCACTGGCCTTAGATAATTGTGGTTAGTTTAGCCGATAGCCTATCACCTCTAATATCCGTTTGCACTTCACGGTATCGCGCAGGACGAAGACTATCCGCAGATTCCACAATCAGCAGCAGGAGCGGGCGGCAAGAGCAGGAATCATTGGTCAATTATCATTTGCCATTTCTCATTTATTATTTGGTTAGCGATATCGAAATCGCTAAATGTCGAAGTTGCGGCCTGCCAAATGACAAATGAGAAATGGCAAATGATAATTGACCAATGATTCCTGCTCCTGCCGCCTGCTCCTGCTCCTGCTGCTGATTGTGGAATCTGTGGATACTCTTCCTCGAAATATTTCGCGCCGAATGATATTGTACGCCTCCGATTCTCCGGTTTTCATTCACGCTCCTACATGGATCAAACACCCGAACCTACCACGCGAACGAGAACGATCTTTGTCTTCTCTTTGCTGGCGTTAGTTTTCGCCGCTGTCGTTCTCTTCGGTTACTTTGCTACTTTCGCGCGACCTGTCACAACTGTGATCGTGGTGCGTCACGCGGAAAAAAATATTCAATCGGATAACCCTGACCCGGATTTAAGTCCGGCAGGGCAGGTGCGTGCGCAAGAAATCGCGCGCGAGTTTGCCGAATCGGGTATACAAGCAATCTACGCCACCCAGTACAGGCGAACACAACAGACGGTTGCACCACTCGCAAATCGACTGGGCCTTCCGATCACGTCAATCGATGCAAAACAATCGGAAGAACTTACGCGGCGTATTCTTTCAAGCAATCGCGGCCAAACGGTCTTCGTCGCCGGTCACAACAACACCGTGCCTGAGATCGTCAATCTTCTGAGCGGCGAAAAGTTTCCTCTCATTCCTGAAAGTGAATACGACAATATGTTCATCGTGACGATCTACAGGTTTGGCAAGGCTAAGGTTTTGCGAATCAAGTATGGTGCGGCGAGCACTCAGGGAATTGGAAGTGGAACGATGATCAAATAGCCAGGAGAATCTGATGAAAAACAAAACACCCCGTCGCTCAAGACAAAAATCCGGGGATTCGAAGAATGCATTTGATCGCCGCACATTCGTTAAGACACTGCCGGCACTGAGTGTCGCAGGTTTAGCTGTTTCGAATCTGTCATTTTCCTCTGTTGCTCAAACACCGAGTCCGACGCCGCCACCAACACCTACACCCTCACCTTCGCCGTCGCCTTCGCCCACGCCACCACCGCGAATCACCAAAGAGATGTTGCATACAGCAGAAAAACTGATTGGCATCGAACTAACAGATGCGCAGGAAGCTATGGCTTTGGGGGGTGTTAATCGGAATCTAGATTCGTATGAAACCGTTCGGAAGATCGATATCCCTCTCGATACTGAACCCGCAATCGCCTTTCATCCAGTACGTGCGAAAAAACAGCTCTACACATCGAAGACTAAGTTTCACTTTGCCCAAACCGTAGTGCCGCAATTCAAGAGTGTCGAAGACCTGGCTTTTGCTACCGTGCCGCAACTCGCGGAACTGATCCGCACGCGCAAAGTATCCTCGACGGAACTGACGAAGATGTATCTGGCACGGCTGAAGCGTTTTGGTCCGAAGTTGTTATGCGTTGTAACGCTCACCGAAGACCTTGCGTTAAAGCAAGCGGCTGATGCTGATGCCGATCTCAAACGAGGTAAGTACCGCGGTCCGTTACATGGAATCCCCTGGGGCGCAAAAGATCTTTTTGCGACAAAAGGGATCAAAACGACATGGGGTGCGGAGCCTTATCGCGATCAGGTTATAGACTACGATGCCACTGTCGTAGAACGATTGCGTGATGCCGGTGCTGTCCTGGTTGCGAAGCTTTCGATGGGAGCGCTTGCCCAGGGTCCACGATGGTTTGAGGGCGTGACCCGTAACCCCTGGGTGCCAAACGAATCACAGCAGGGTTCCAGTGGATCCTCAGCCGGCCCTGCTTCGGCAACCGCCGCAGGTTTGGTTGGGTTCTCTATTGGTACTGAAACGCTCGGCTCGATCGTTTCACCTTCGTCGCGGTGCGGTTGCACAGGTTTGCGACCAACGTACGGCCGCGTAAGTCGGTATGGTGCGATGGGCCTGAGCTGGACGATGGATAAGATTGGTCCAATCTGTCGGGGCGTAGAAGACTGTGCAGCAGCTTTACACGCGCTCTATGGACCAGACGGACGCGATATTACGGTTGGCGATGCACCTTTCAATTGGAATCCTGACACGAATATCAGCACACTGCGAATCGGCTATCTGAAAGCAGAATTTGAACCAACGCCCAATCCGCAGATGTCTGAACAGCAAAGGCAGCAATTGGAACAACGCCGCGGTGTGTATCAAACCGCACTTGGGGATCTCAAGAAGGCCGGCGCAAAACTACAGCCAATCGAACTGCCGAAGTTTTCTACAGGAGCATTGCGATACATCTTATCGGCCGAAGCAGCTACCGCGTTTGACGACATTACGCGTGATGGCCGGGTAAACCAGCTGTCAGGGCAAGCGCCGGGCGACTGGCCCAATACATTTCGAACCTCACGCTTCATTACCGCGGTTGAATACTTGCGCGCCCAGCGTGCCCGAACACTCTTGATGATGGAAATGGAAAAGTTGATGTCGCAGTGGGATGTTTTCGTCAGTCCGGCTCCTGGAAGCGCGAGCCTTTTGATCACAAACCTCACCGGGCATCCAGCTGTTGTTCTTCCCTGCGGTTTCGTAAAAGACCGGGGCGACGATCTTCCCGTGGCGATCATGTTCACGGGTGGAGTCTACGACGAGGTGTTGCCGCTACGGGTAGCGCTGGCATACGAACGCGCTACGAACTGGCATACGATGCATCCGAAGATGGATTTTGCGTAAGCTTCGCTGCTGCCGTGCAGTAGACTCGGTGGTACTATTCGCTTACGGATGCCGAGTCGGGCTCAACGCTATTCTCATCTGGTTCCGGTTCGACGTTTTTCTGCGGTTGTTCGTCGTCCAAATCGCGCTTAATGGCGTCAAGTATCCCATTGATGAATTGTGTGGCTTCGTAGGTAGAAAAGCGGCGGGCGATTTCCAACGCCTCATTGATCGCTACTGTACGGGGTGTAGGCTCGTAAAGGAACTCGTACACTGCAAGACGCAGTATGTTGCGGTCCACCACGGCCATTCGTGAGATGCGCCAATGTTCCGCCCGCGAGCGAATTCGTTCGTCCAGTAATTCAAGATTTGCGAGTGTGCCCGAAGCAAGGCGGGTGGCGAAATCACGGGCTGTGTCGTCGAGCTCCGGCTCTCCTAATTCAGCCCAGTAACTTCGCACCACCTCTTCGGAGGTTGCTTCGGCAACATCAGCCGCAAAGAGCATTTGCAAGGCGCATTCACGCGCCTTACGTCGCGAACCCATATCGTATTACCAGTGACGAGTGCGGGAAGTCACTCATCACTCTTTGAAAATTTCCTTGTAAAGATTTACCAACTCAACCGCCGTCATAGCGGCCTCAAAACCCTTATTACCTAATTTTACCCCCGCACGATCTATCGCCTGATCCACAGTATCGGCCGTTACAATTCCGAACACGACGGGCAATCCAGTTTCCATTGCTGCATCAGCTATGCCGCGAGCTACTTCGTTTGCAATGTATTCAAAATGTGGGGTCTGGCCGCGGATGATCGTGCCGAGGCAAATCACTGCGTCGTACTTTTCTGACTCAGCCAGGCGTAATGCGAGGAGCGGAATTTCAAACGCGCCCGGGACCCGGAAAACAGCAACACGTTCCTGCATCGCTCCGAGACGTTCAAGACCGTCGAGGGCGCCTTCAACCAAACGATTCGAGATGAACTCGTTCCAGCGGCTGGCAACAATCGCAAAGCTAAATGGTTCAGCGTTCAGACGACCTTCATGAACAGCGGGTTGCAAGTTTTCTCCAGCTCCAACGGATGATCGCACCGCGTTTGCAGTATAGGAAATGAGCGAAGCAGGCAGCAAGCCATATATTGGACAATCCCACTCACGGCAGTGAGTCGTATTTGTTCTCCGAGATTATTCACTCACCGCGAATCATTTACCCTTAAAGTGTGGCTTACGCTTCTCGAGAAAGGCTGTAGTTCCTTCTTTCGCATCTTCTGTGGCAAACAGTGAGGCGAAAAGTTCGCGCTCCAGTTCGAGCCCTTCTTCAAATGAGAGCCTCGATCCGTCAGTGACTGCCTTTAGACACGCGCGAATCGCCAGTGGCGCAAGTGCAGCAATATCTCTAGCGAGTCCTAAAGCCGCCGGCATCAATTCGCTTAGCGCGACAACCCGATTCAGAATTCCAAGTCGAAGCGCCGAATCGGCATCGATCGTTTTCCCAGACAACATCATCTCGAGCGCACGTGCAACCGCAATATCACGAGAAAGCCGTTGTGTTCCACCATAAGCTGGGATTAGACCCAGCTTTGTTTCCGGCAAACTGAATCGTGCGTCTGCAGAACCAATGCGCAGATGACATGCAAGAGCCAATTCGCAACCTCCTCCAGCGGCGATCCCGTTTACTGCGGCAATGATTGGTACAGGAAACGACTCGATCTGATTGCAGAGGTCTTGCCCGCGTAGCGAAACTTGCGCGGCGTTGTGTTCAGTAAGATTTGTGAGTTCCGAAATATCAGTTCCCGCACAAAACGCATCACCAGTACCCGTAATGATTACGACCCGCAGCCCATCGTCATTCTTCAACTGAGAAAGCGTGCATGTGAGTTCATTAATGAGGTCTGCCGACAGAGCATTTAGTTTGTGCGGCCGTTTCAGCGTGAGAATCGCGATACTTGCTTCGTGATCAAGCGTGATCGTGTTCATTGTCTATTTGCACTTCGCTCTTAGTTCTTCGCTTTAGACCAGCTTCATCGGCGTGGGATTCTTCGGATCCTTTGTATAGTCGTAAAAGCCTCGACCTGATTTCCGCCCGTACAGACCCGCCAACACCATCCGTTTTAACAGTGGTGGAGGAGCAAAACGTTTTTCGCGAAACTCGTTGAACATGATCTCCGCGATGTAGTACGTCGTGTCCAATCCAACAAAGTCTCCGAGCGTAAACGGCCCCATCGGATAACCACAGCCAAGTTTCATAGCGTTATCAATATCTACAATCGATCCAACTCCTTCTTCCAGGGCGCGAATCGAGTCCAGCATATAAGGCACTAACAAACGATTGACGATGAATCCCGTTTTGTCGCCTGCACGGACCGGAACTTTGCCGAGCTTCTTCCCAAACTCGACGGCCTGCTCGTAAACCGCTTCATCTGTCAAAATAGTTCGCACAACTTCTACCAACTTCATCAAAGGCACCGGATTGAAGAAGTGAAGACCAACAAATCGTTGCTGGCGCTCAGATGAAGTTGCCGTCATCATTTCCGTTATTGAAAGAGAAGATGTGTTTGAAGCAAAGATCGTTTGAGGCTTACAAATCGCGTCCAGTTCACGATACGTCTTTCGTTTCTCGTCAAGATTTTCAATGATCGCCTCGACGATGATGTCGCAGTCAGCAAGTTCGTCGAAACTTGTTGTTCCTGATAACCGCTTTCGGATCTCGCTCTGTTGATCTGATGTAATCGTGCCTTTCTCTGCAAATTTCGCCAACGACTTTTCGATCCCGGCAAAACCGCGATCAATTAAATCCTTCGATACCTCCTTCACAACCGTTTCGAATCCAGCTGTAGCTGCGACTTGAGCAATGCCGGCGCCCATGAGGCCACATCCCAATACACCAACCTTTTTGATTTCCATCTCCTAACTCCTTAACAGGTGTCGTTATCATTTCGAGTTATTACTGCCGTCTATTATCGATTGAACGTTTGATTTCACTCTCTCTTTCAACCACTGGCCGTATGCCTTCGACCAGTCGCCATATTCTTCCACCAAACGCGTCTTACGGCTTTGCGTCGTACGGTCCTCCGGCCTGGTCATCTCTGATTTCGCACGCGACAGGAACGCCTTCAGTTGATTGCGAAGCTCATCAGCTTTTGGATCCAACGACGGCGTCGACTCGAGCTTCTTGATCGCTACGTCGATGTTTGTAGCGTCATTGTCGTGAACAGCTTGAACGAACGCTTCCTGACCTTCGTTCATCCCGTTTGCATAGTTAAGAAACTCGGGATTCTCGACGACGCCCGGTGGACGTTCGAGCTCTGCAACGGGGGTAAGTTGCATATGGCGCACAATGTTAAAGAAACTAAAAATAACTAGCCCGAGTGCAGCGCCCTGTAAAACGCGCCACGTTACAGCGACTCCTCTGCGCTCGCCCGGTCTTCGATATTGAACAGCCAGTGCGAGTGCCGCTCCAGACGTCAGGCCACCCATGTGTGCCGCATTGTCGATGAATCCTCTGCCAACGTAGCCGATGAATAAATTGATAAGAATGATTGGAAGCATTCCCGTACCGAATGCTCGCTTAAATCCTTCGGGCAACTCCCGCCGAAATTTGATTCCGAAGATGAACAGTACCCCGACCAATCCGAAGAGCGCTCCCGAAGCACCTGCTGACGGAACATCCTGAGCTTTGAAAAGAAAGCGCCCTAGTGAGGCTCCAGCCAAACCTGGTCGCACAGTTAAATAACTGGCAACCACACCGGCGATACCCGTGACAACCCAGAACACTACGAACTTAGCTGACCCGTACAGTTTTTCCACATATGGCCCAACTATCCAAAGACTGTACATGTTGACGAGAAGATGCGGCAGATTTACGTGAATGAACATTGGCGTCACGAATCGCCACCATTCGCCGTTGTTAATCAGTGCGTTAACTTTGGCTCCATAGGCTTCCAGCACCGGCTCGGGAAACCCTAGCCATAAGACCTGGGAGCTCATACCGCTCGACTGCCACATCAATAGGAAAACGAAAATATTCGCAATCAATATGATGATCGTGAATTTGTAAGGACGGGTTAGAACAGCGCGAGCGAATCTAAGCGTCTCACGGTCAACTTGCGATGTAGCAGGCACCGAGGTTGTAGGAGCGCCGCATACGCCGCACTGGGCCTCGCCTGCTCCAACAATTGCACCACAATGACGGCACAAAGTGGGCCGACCGGAGCGACCTGCATTGGATCGGGTGTCTGACAATAGGCTAACACTAACAAGCGTGATGCTCTCAGGCAAAAGCATCACGCCGGTCGTTGGATATGCTTCAGCTTGTAACTAACGTTCGGAGCAGACCGTTACGCGATCATCAACCCATCTTGTTGAGCAGATTGACGAGATCATCCGCGTGTTCTTCTTCAACAGCCAGAATGTCTTCCATCATGCGGCGTGAAGTAGGATCATCATTGCCGAAATAAGTAATCATCTCGCGGTAACTATCAATCGCAATGCGCTCAGCGACGAGATCTTCCTGAATCATGTCAATTAGCGTAGCGCCTTCAACATACTCGGCATGACTTCGAGTTAATAACCCCTGCGGATTAAAGTCAGGCTCGCCTTTGAGCTGGACGATTCGATGAGCAATTTGGTCGGCATGTCCTTGTTCTTCGTTGGCGTGCTGCAAAAATTCGGCTGCAACACTCTCAGCGTTGATGCCGGAAGCCATGAAATAGTGGCGCCGGTATCTCAAAACACAAACGATTTCAGTCGCCAGTGCTTCGTTCAAAAGCTTTACGACGGTTTCACGATCCGCAGTATAGCCCTCAGTCACGGCACCGTTTTCGATATGTTTGCGAGCGCGTTCGCGCAAAGTCTTAATGTCGGTGAGAAATGGTTTATTTGCAGGTTGATTAGCAGCCATAGTCATCACTCCTTGTCATTTGGGTTTTCAGGAAAGCACGATATTACTCGGCGTGACGGCAAGCTGCAAATTTGGCCTCAAACACGAAGTGTCCTCCTCTGAACTTCGAACTTCATACGCTAGCTGGTCGAAATGAGCTAATATCTGATCCCATTCGTGAGGCTTCTGATGTACTGTCCAAAGTGCGGCCAATTCCAAGTTTCAGGTGAAGTGAAATTTTGTACACGCTGCGGGCTGTCACTTAAGGTGCTAAGGGAGCTAATCACGCGCGTGCATTGGTGGCAATCATTCCGAGGCTGCAAGGTCAGGGATTAGCTAAACCTCTTCTCACGACAGTCTGTCAACGCCTCAGAGATCTGGGCCACCAGCGTGCATACTTGACTACTTCACCTGAAAGGATCGCCGCAATCAATTTGTATCTTGGATTTGGGTTTGCGCCAGAGATCAAAAGTATTCACGATTCCGAGATATGGACTGACATTCAGAAGAGAATGGAGAAACGAATCTGATTGGTCAGTCGACCAACAACCTACCCTGGAGCTTGATTTCCGTTGGCGCAGTTGGATTGTTAATGGCTTCGACAGGTGCATCCCACACAAGTGTCTTAATCCGACAAGTACCCGTGTTGTCTTCGCGACAATAGAATAGCGTTGCCTGCACCCGCAGCTTTGCTGAACCAGACTCGCCTGCGCGGAACGGTATCCTGATTGGAAGCTTTAATCCTTTATCGGTTCTGCGTGCATTGTTCTGATCGATCGCGATCACCTTCGGATTATCGACTGTCACTGAATATCTTTGTGGGGCAGCTGCATTCAGATGATATCCCGCGGGTAGATCGACACTAAGCACCAACGACGAATCCGTACCGGCACGAACCTGTTGTGGTGCAGTCTTGAACTCTTCAGCGTTCGGCGCACCCGCACTTTCGCTCAGCTCGGCCGCTTTCGGTGGCATGAGTCCATTTATACGCAGCGTCTTCGTCTCGCGAGTCTTCAAGTCAACAACTCTAATTGCATGATTGTTCGTATCAGCGACATAAAGTTTGTTGTTGGCAACACTCAGACCACCCGGTTCGTAAAAAGACGGAGACGTACCATCATTCTGTCCAGGTTTGCCGGTGCCAAACAGCGTCGAGACTTTCTGTTTGTGCGGGTCCAATTCTTTGATTTTGTGATTGTATGTGTCAGCAATTAAAACTTTGTCTCCAACACTGATCACACCCAACGGATGCTGCAGCCTGACATCATCTCCCGTTGCGTCAACATCGCCAAACTCAAAAAGATCGCCACCAACAAGCGTTTTGACCCGACCACTGGCGAGATCGATCGCGCGAATAATGTTCGCCTCGCTGTCTGCAACGAAGAGAGACTTCCCATCGGTAGTAATACCCGAGGGCTGAGCAAAGCCAGCCTGAAGTAACGAGCCGTCCAGACGTGCCTCTCGACCCGACCCCGCAAATGTCGATACATACTCCTTATCCAAATCCAGTTTCCAGATTTGATGTGGGCCAGCCATCGCGATGTAAAGTGTCCGACCAACCAGCTGCAAATCCCAAGGCGAATTCAGCCCGATAGTCCGAGCAGATCCTTCTTTGAAGTAATCCGTCGATTGCCGCCCAGTGCCGGCAATAGTTGTCACCGTACGCGACTTCAAATCAATCTTCCGAATTAGATGGTTTTCGGTATCAGCTACATAGAGAATGTCTCCGTCGAGCGCCATGCCCTGCGGCCGATAGAAGGTTGCTTTATCGAACGGACCATCAACCGCACTGCGTTCACCGGTACCAATGGTTTCAAGCAGCGAACCATCCAGCTTTGTGACCACAATTCGATTGTGATTTGAATCGGCGATGAATAGACGATCGCCGCGGGCATCAGCGAGAACCTTGCCGGGAAAGGCTAGTGGCAAGTCGCCAACCTTTGCGCGTTCAAGCACCAGCTTCAGTGGTTCTTCGTTCAGCTCTCCTCGCTTGCGAAATTCAGCGACCGTTTTCGCAATGGCCTGGTCGATGACGTCGAAGTTTCCTTCACCAGACACGGCTCCAATTGCGTAGCCAGCCGGATCGATCAGCACCTGCGTCGGCCATGCACGAACCCCGTAACTCTGCCAAACGCTAAACGCTGAATCGTTGTAGACGGGATGTTCCAGCTCGTAACGGAGAATGATGCGTCTAATGTTTTCAGTCTCTCTCTCGTTCTTGAACTTTGCCGAATGAACACCGATTACGACAAGCTCGTTTGGATACTTCGCTTCAAGCCTTTTAAGGTCGGGAATAATGTGCATACAGTTGATGCAACCGTAAGTCCAAAAGTCGAGTAACACTACCTTGCCCTTAAGAGCAGCGAGGGAAAGTGGTCGATCGGTATTGAGCCAACCGCTGCCTCCCGTCAATTCAGGAGCTCTAACACGAATGCGTTCTTGTTGAGACATTACAAGGCCTTTCACCGAACCAAATGATGACTTCGTGCAATACAGCACAACAGCACTGGAGAGAAAACCTCCGAGCACTACTAGTATTAAGATGCGTCGTAGTTTTGGATTCATACTTACAACTAATTACGTTACCAATCTTTTGGCGGATTGCGATTTAACGGGTTTGTTAACTATTTAGCCTTTCGTTTCAAGCAGCTGATCCACTCGTTCGATTGCGCGGCGCAGGTGTGGGATTGTGATTGAACCACCGACCACCAATGCAACGTTGAAAGCGTCGAGAAATTCCGCGCGACTTATGCCGACGGAGGCGCACTGTTTGATGTGATAAGTAATGCAGTCGTCGCAACGGAGCACCGTAGACGCTACCAGGCCCATCAGCTCCTTCGTTCGTTTATCCAGAGCGCCATCTTCATATGCTTGGGTATCCAGCGCAAAGAACCGTTTGATCCCAAGATGATCGCTGCCAAGCAGTTTTTCATTCATCGCCGCACGATAACGGTCGAATTCATCCATGGTAACTGGTCCTTTCCTAAGGTCAGCTTGATTGTACTCGCGCCATTACACAAACCACCAACACCCGGAGATGAAAAGACTATCCGCAGATTATGCGGATTACACGGATTAAAAAACTAATCGGCTAAGTTGATGCATTTGCAAATCCTAAACTCTATATCAACTTAGCTGATTAGTTTCTTAATCTGTGTAATCTGCGTAATCTGCGGATAGTTTTGCCATTTGTCTCGACTTCGGTGGCGTTGTAACCTTCACTCATCGCAAACGGCAATGGACGAGCAGGCTTTTACAACTTTGGAGTTCCCACAACTGCGTGACTTGGTTGCGCGTGAGGCGCAGACCGACAACGGCCGTGCTCGCATTCAGGCTCTGGTGGCTGCTACAGAACTTAGTCAACTTAGACGGGACCTTGCAGCTCTGTCCGAATGTGTGACGCTACGGAACCGCGGCGTTAGTTGGTCGTTCAGCAACTTCAATGATCCGGCCGAAGCACTAAACCTTCTCCGTGTTGAGGGCGCTGCGCTTGATCCCACTGCATTGCTTATGCTTTCACGTATTTGTGAACAGGCGCTTTCAGCTCGGGCGTCAATCCTCGCGGAACGTGAGGCGGTAACAACTTTATGGGAAATAGTAGAGACACTTCCGCGTGATCTGAACAGTCTGGTGGCACGAGTCTCAGCCAAGATTCTACCGAATGGCGAGGTGGATGACCGTGCGAGCCCGGAGCTCGGCAGGATTCGACATGAAATCACACTGTTGCGCTCGCGCATCACACGCACATTGGAAAACCTAATGCGCAAGTCAGAGCAGTCGATTCAAGACGAGCTTGTGACTGTTCGCAACGATCGATTTGTTATTCCTGTAAAGGCAGATCACCGGGGACGCGTAAAAGGTGTCGCTCACGGCTACTCCTCTTCAGGAGCAACTGCCTTTGTTGAGCCTCTGGAAACAATTGAAGCAAACAACGAGCTGCAGGGATTACACGAAGCTGAAGCGCGTGAGGTAGCGCGAATCCTTTACGCACTAACTGCCGAACTTCGTTCGCAGTTGCCGGCAATCGAGTTGGCCACTGCCGCAGTCACAGAGCTCGACTTCATCAATGCTAAGGCAATCTTCCACCGTTCCTTCGACTGTGCAGTACCTCAGGTGGACGAAGTCTCCACCCTTGAGCTGCTGGAAGCACGCCATCCTCTGCTTGAAGAGACCTTGAAACAGACTGGTGGATCGGTCGTCCCGGTATCTTTTCGACTGGATGAAAAGCACGACACGATGGTGATCTCCGGCGCTAACGCAGGAGGGAAAACGGTCGTTCTCAAGACGACGGGACTGCTTGCTCTAATGGCTTTGTCAGGTCTATCAGTTCCAGCCCGCGCCGCCCGGTTTCCTTTTTACGAATCCGTTCTGGCCGACATCGGCGATCATCAATCAATCGCCGCGAACCTTTCTACATTTACTTCGCACGTCGCAAACATCGCGCGCATGATTCACCTGTGTGAAGCGCCGGCGCTGGTTCTGTTGGATGAAGTCGGCACGGGAACTGATCCGGAAGAAGGATCGGCGCTTGGTATCGCAGTTGTCGACTACTTCCGTCGTGTGTGTCGCGCGAATGTTATTGCAACGACACATTACAGCGGCCTAAAGATGTATGCGGGAACAGAGGACGGCGTTGTTAATGCCAGCGTCGAGTTTGACGAAAAGACGCTCCAACCCACATACCGGCTGATTCTTGGTGTTGCCGGGTCTTCTTCCGGCCTGGAAATCGCGCGGCGTTTTGGAGTCCCGGAGTCGATTACCAGTTCAGCAACAACATCAGTAAAGGATTCGTCTCGTCAGGCAGCCGAATACCTGAGTCGCATTAAACGTGAAGCAGAAGAAGCTGAAACTCTCCGCCGTGCACTGGAAGAGGAGCGTGAGGCGGTGGCGGAGAAATTTGCGTCGCTCGACAAGCAAGCTGCAAAACGAGAGCGCGAACGGCAAACAGAGTTCGAAGGGATTCTAGAGAAACAGATTAGTGATTTTGAAAAGCGGGCGCGGCAGCTTCTCGCGCAGATCGCCGATCGTGCTGACAGGTTGAAATTGGAAAGAGAAGCTCAGCGACAAACCGCACAAGTGAAGGACGAAGCTCAACGAGCCGCTCGTGCTGCTAAGGCGACGCAATCTCAACCTTCGGAAAGAGATTCGCGGGCCGTAAGAATTGTTCGCGATGGGCAAGTCGTCTCGCGCTCCACGACTGCACAGGAAGATATCGACGCGCAAGAACCAACGTACGTTTCCGTTCCACAACGAGCCATTTCAGTCGGAGACAAGGTTAAGCTGCGTTCATTTGGCTCCGTAGGCATAGTGGACCAAATCAAAGGTGATGAAGCTGAAGTGCGAGTGAAGGCGCTGCGCTTCCGTGAAAAACTGGAAAACCTGGAATTAGTGGAACTGCAATCTATGCCCAAAGCGCAGGAAGGAAAGTTGGAGAAGCTGCGACGCGCGTCAGGGACTGAAATTCACCTTAGCCAAGAGCACGGCCACACTTCGGAGCTGAACGTCATTGGCAAAACGACCGACGAAGCTGTTGACCTTGTCGACAAGTTTTTGGACGAAGCCTCCCTGGCAAGCATCGGCGAAGTTAGAATTGTTCACGGACATGGAACCGGTGCTCTGCGACGGGCGATTTCAGATTTGTTAAAAGATCATCCACACGTTGGAAAGTTTATCGCCGCCCCCCCAGACCAAGGTGGAAGTGGGGCGACGATTGTGCAGCTGCGAGAAAGCTCTTAGCAGCCGATGTTTTCTAATCAGTCGTGACCGAGTAAAATCTCCGGCGCCTCGACAGCAACTACTATTGTCAGTCATGCGGTACCCCCAAACATTCATCGACGACCTTCGACGGCAAACTGACATCGTCCGAGTGATTCAGGACTACGTTCAGTTGAAGAAGAAGGGCGCCAATTGGATGGCTTGTTGTCCCTTCCACAAAGAGAAAACCCCCTCGTTCTCCGTTAGTCCAACCAAGGAAATCTTTTACTGTTTCGGCTGTCACAAGGGAGGATCTGTCTTCAACTTCGTGATGGAGATCGAACGCGTAAGCTTTCCAGAGGCAATTAAGATCGTAGCCGATAAAGTCGGCATGCCCTTGCCGAAATTGGTCGATGATAGTCGCTTTGAATCGAAACGGCGTGAAGCGGACGATGTAATCCAACTCAACACGTGGGCGATGCAGTGGTGGGAACAACAACTTGAGTCGAGCGCTGAAGCTCGTATAGCAAGAGAATATCTTGTCTCCCGGGAAATCAGCTCTGAAACCCAAAAAACGTTTCGCTTGGGATATGCACCCGATAGCTGGGAAGCTTTGTCGGTGTATCTGCGGCAAAAAGGTGCTACGCAGGCGCAGATTGATAAGAGCGGACTCGTAGTCAAGAAGGAGGAAGGAAACTCTTACGATCGTTTTCGCGGCCGGTTGATGTTTCCGGTTATGGATGTTCAGGGGCGTCCCATCGCATTCGGTGGCAGGACGCTGAAAAACGAGGACGCGAAGTATATAAACTCACCCGAAACTGCCGCGTACATCAAAGGACGAAATCTATTTGGTCTGAACCTCACTCGTGATGAGATCAGGCGCCAGCAGTTCGCGATTCTGGTGGAAGGTTTTCTCGACTTGATCGTGCCTTATCAATCGGGAGTACGAAACGTGGCAGCGAGCTTGGGGACAGCGTTGACTCCTGAACAAACGAAACTACTAAGTCGGTTTGCGCGCAAAGTCGTCGTCAATTATGATGGCGACCGCGCCGGTGTGCAGGCTGCAAAAAAGTCGATTGAAATTCTCCTCGCCGAAGATCTTGAGGTCAAAGTTCTGGTACTCCCGGAGAATTTCGACCCAGATGAATTCATTCGAAAGTTTGGTGTAAGTGAGTACCAGCAACGACGAGCGAAGGCACTGCCGTACATACAATTCGTAATCGATCACGCTTTGCGAGACCGCAGTCTTCACCGACCTGCGGAAAAGGCTGAGGCGGTCGAAGAAGTTCTTCCATACATTCGAGCCGTCCGTGATCACGTTCAAAAACGTGAGTACTTCGATATGGCGATGGACGCATTGCACGTCACGGATCTGACGCTGCAGCGTGAATTATGGAGAACACTTCGCAGTAACGTTCCAGATCCGGTTGGAGCGGGCAAGCGCGCGGTAAGGCGCAGTGGACTGAAGCAAACATTTGCCGAAACCAGGTTACTTCACCTGTTAATTGACAACGAAACACTCCGGAAAGAGTTCTTACCGCGCTTGGAGCCTGTGATTTATCAAGAACTTGCCACCTCTTCGATTTTTGAGGCGTTGGCGGAACTTGAAAGAAACGGCGTTAAGGTAGATTTCGATTCCCTTCGTGAGGCACTGCAAAACGATGAGGTGGCACTCGAGCTGTTACCGATGCTCGTGATGGGTGGTTTTGGAAATGGCGCGGACAACGGGGGCGAACTAAGCGTTTCAGCCGAACGAGGTCTCGATGAACACGCTGACCCGCGGGTTGCGGCCGAGCGAGATCTGGCGGCGCTAAACTTCTTATGGATAGAGCGTCGAATTCAGCAACTGGTCAGCGAAATAAAGACCGCCGACAACGACGGCGATGACGCCTTGCGCGATCGTTTAGTGCTGGAACAGTTAAATCTTCATCAGCGACGAAAGGCTTTGATGCCCAGCCCGGACGCGCCAGTGAGTACAAACTAAGTCGCAGCGTTAAGCAGTAACTCATGACCCAGACTAATGTCACAAAGCACACCTTTGGAGCCGTGAACTGGTGAGTACCGAAGATAAAGATCGTGACGATGTGATGGAGCGCCTTTTGGAACTCGGCGGCGACAAGAAATATCTCACGTTCGATGACTTGAACCGCGAGTTGCCTGACAACGTCGTCTCGCCAGACGACATTGAAGACGTTCTGCAGAAACTCGAAGGGTCAAATATTCCAGTTGCTGATTCTGATGAACGACTGCTCGAACAAGCGGCCGCCGTCGTTACCGAAGACGAAGAAGACGGACTTGAGGATGATATCGAGCTCGATCTGTCCGCCGGCGCACTGGAAAAGACGAACGACCCAGTTCGTTTGTATCTGCGTGAGATGGGTGTCGTACCACTACTCACGCGTGAAGGCGAAGTGGCAATCGCAAAGCGAATTGAGCGGGGTCAGCTGAGGACACAGAAGTCGATCGCTCGGTCCCCGATTGCAGTGCGTGAACTGCTCCGCTTTGGGGAAGATCTTGAGGCAGGAAAACTAAACATTCGAGAGACCGTCAACTTCTCCGAACAAGCTGAGTTGACAGGTGATGAAGACAAGGCTGAAGAGTATCGCGCCTGGACCATTGAAGGAATTCAAAACATCGACAAACTTTACCGGCTTGGTCTTAAAGAATGGGAGAAGCTTCGTGCGGAACAGAAGGCACAACGCGGAAAAAAGAGCAAGAAGGTAATGAAATTGCGCCGGCGCGTTGCTCGCTTGCGTCTTGAGATAGCGCAAGAAATCGGTCGGCTGAATTTGACCGAGCGGGCTCGTCAACGTTTGATCAATGCCATTCGCGCGGTGCAAAAACAAGTTCGCGAAGCCGAACGTGAAATCGATACCTCTAGTGAAAAGCTGACGAAGAAGCGCATCAAGCCGGATGATCAAAAGGAATTCAAACGTAGGATTCTTGCGGCGAAGAAGCGCTTACAACAGATCGAAATCGATAACCACGTTAATCCGGTAGAGATCAAACGCTCACTTCAGGCGATCATCGTAGGCGAACAACAAACCGGCCAGGCCAAACGTGAGCTAGTCGAAGCTAATCTGCGACTGGTGGTGTCGATTGCCAAGAAATATACAAACCGCGGCTTGCAATTTCTCGATCTGATTCAGGAAGGAAATATCGGGTTGATGAAAGCCGTTGACAAGTTTGAATGGCGGCGAGGCTATAAATTCTCTACTTACGCAACGTGGTGGATTCGTCAGGCGATCACGCGCGCAATTGCTGACCAGGCACGCACGATTCGGATCCCTGTGCACATGATCGAAACCATCAACAAGTTAATTCGAACGTCACGAGCCCTGGTTCAGGAACTCGGAAGGGAACCGACGAGTGAAGAGATCGCGAAAAAGATGGATATCCCAGTGTCAAAAGTGAGAAAGGTTTTGAAGATCGCTCAGGAACCTATTTCGCTGGAAACACCTATTGGCGAAGAAGAAGATTCACACCTCGGTGACTTTATTGAAGACAAATCAATCTTGAACCCGGCTGATGCCGTGGTTGCGTCGAACCTGCGAGAGATTACAGACGAAGTCCTGGCGACTCTGACGCCTCGCGAAGAGAAAGTAATAAAGATGAGATTTGGCCTCGGCTCAACCGGTTCAGAACATACCCTGGAAGAAGTTGGGCAACACTTTGCTGTCACTCGAGAACGCATTCGACAGATTGAAGCAAAGGCCCTTCGAAAACTGCGCCATCCGTCTCGCTCTCGAAAACTGAAAGCGTTCCTCGACGGCGCTCCGAGATAAGAGTAAAAGAGTATCCACCGATTACACAGATTACACGGATTAAGAACTAAATCAGCTAAGTTGATGCATTTGCAACCCGCGAACCTCGTCATCAACTTAGCTGATTTAGTTCTTAATCTGTGTAATCGGTGGATACTCTTTCACTTGAACGTGAGAAAAGCTGTGCTGCGCGCGGTGTGATCGAATTGGTATTGATACGTGTAGCCGGGAAACTCTATTTTTCGTATGTATTGCACTCTTACTTCTACCCGGTTATCTCGATTTGCGGGAGTAATCAAAGCGTCGGCCGGAACATCGTATTCCGGAAGGCTCTTCGTTAACTGATCGGATACCCAATCTGGTTTGTAGCCGGAGGCTGATGCAACATCTACGGTATGTTGCATCCAATCCTTGAACAGGTACTCACGATACATAACCGGTACGTAGAGGTACCCGCAATAACCAATCGCCCCGAGAACTAACAGGACGATAATAAAATTAACTCGAGCGGAGCCGCGTTCGTCGGTTTTATGGAAGTGCATCAGTGCCCTGTTCTCCTTTCGGGGCCGCGCAAACCTGCTTCGAGCGCTCGCCGAAGTAAGGTTTCGTTGATGTCACGACCGTTTACAATTTGCGGCGATCCAATGCCGTTCAATAACACCCAATTGATCTGTCCCGCGACACTCTTTTTGTCGTGACGCAACGCGTTAAGTACCTTTTGCTGATCCACATCGAGAGCCTTTGGTAATGGTCCACAGAGCGCCACAGCTTGCTTCAGAGATTCTAACTCTCTATTGCTAAGCAAACCGAGATTTTTCGAAATCTCCCCAGCGACCAACACGCCGTAACCCACCGCCTCTCCATGCCGAAATTTCTTGTAACCAGTAACTGACTCCAATGCGTGTGCTGTGGTGTGACCGAAGTTGAGAATGCGTCGCGATCTGGAATCGTTACGTGTGGTTGATTCGCGTTCGTCGTTAACAACAATGGATGCTTTGAACCTGCAATGATCGCGTATCAACGACTGGAACGCAGAGTTATCAAAATCTCCGCACCGTCGCCGTTCGCTTCCGAGAAAGGACACCGTCTTTTTAAAAAGCGAACTACTCGCAACGGCCGATTGTTTCACCATTTCACAGAAGCCGGCGACCAATTCACGTTCCGGCAAAGACGACAGTGTTTGAGTATCGATCACGACAAGCGACGGTTGATGAAATGTGCCTACTAAATTCTTTCCCACAGGTAGGTTGATTCCCGTCTTTCCACCAACTGAAGCATCGATTTGCGAAAGAAGAGTGGTCGGAACTTGAACAAATGGAATCCCTCGCAAGTACATGCTTGCCGCCAATCCTGCAACATCCCCGACCACGCCACCTCCAAGAGCGACGACGACGTCATTTCTTTCAAAACGTTTCGCAGCGAGGAACTCTAATGCGGCTTCGAGTGTGCGGAACGATTTGAATCGTTCACCCTCGGGCATCAGCCAGGTCTCTGGTCTAAGGCCCTCTGCCTTCAGAGATTTTTTGATCCCGGCTCCAAACAGCTTGAGTACGCGTTCATTTGAGATGAGGCAGACTGACTGAGGCAACGATCCAAAACTTTCGCGAAGTAGCCCAGCTATGTTCAGTCGAATGGCCGACCCGATATTGATTTCGCTTCGTCGTGGTTGTCTTGGTAAGGAGATTTTCAGACGAAGCATGAGCAGCGGCTGCGGGCGTCAAGATAAGTCCGACACAATATTAGCACCGATCATTGAACGTTTCGGGTCGCTGTACTCAACTGACGGTAGGTTTTACGCAAAGCGAATGGGCGCGACATACGTGGGAGTGCGTCGCGCCCATCCATATTCGTGGTTACTGTCCTCACCCCAGCAACCACTTGAGACGGAGGATCCACCAACCGTCTCTCTTGCCCCACAATATACATCGCAACGGCTGTGCCGTGCAAGCAGGTTTTTGGCGAGGGTGGAGGGACCCTATGTTTGTTATATGAAAGCGATTAGCACCAAATCTTGCACGCCGAGCTAAGCAGATTCCTGTGTAGATTTTTCTCGAAATGGCGTGTAGAAATTTCCGCGGCCGCAAAAGTTACAACCCGATTTCCTCTTGAATTGCGGACGCGATTTCGCGGGCATAACCCTCGATATCGGCCTGATTCTGTCCTTCGATCATTACCCTCGCCAGTGGCTCGGTCCCCGAATAACGCAGGAGCAATCGACCCTTTTCACCCAAATTACGTTCCACCGCGGCCGTGGCCGCCGCAACCCGTGGGAGGCTAGAAAGCGCCGGTTTCGTTTTGACCCGCACGTTTACGAGTGTCTGCGGGTAACGCTCGAAGCCTCTGGTTGCATCGGCCAACGATTTCCCGGCATTGTTAAGTGCCCGGAGCAAGCACAAAGCGGTAATCATGCCATCGCCTGCGAGGCTTAGAGCCGGCAGAATGATATGTCCCGATTGCTCGCCGCCAAGACTCGCATTTAGTCGCAACAGTTCGTCCAGCACATACTTATCGCCGACGTCAGTGCGGACTAACTTTATTCCCTTCTCACGAAGCGCAAGCTCAAGCCCAATATTACTCATCACCGTTGCGACCACCGTGTTGTCTCTTAGCTGACGTCGCTCTTGAAGATCGCATGCCAAAACCCATAATGCTGCATCACCGTCAACAAACCTGCCTTCATGATCGACGAACAGGGATCTGTCGGCGTCTCCATCAAAAGCCACGCCAACATCAGCACCTTCGCTAACGACTCTATCCTGTAAACCTTCTATGTGGAGCGAGCCACTATTCAGATTTATATTGCGGCCGTCAGGCTCGGCATTGATAGCGACCACACGAGCACCCAAGCGTTCAAACAGCAAAGGAGCGAGACGATAACTCGCGCCGTTTGCACAGTCGACAACGATCGAGAGTCCTGTGAGTGAAAGACCGCTCGCAATGGATTCCAGAAGGAAATCGAGATAGTGGCTCTGAAGCTCTGATGCATCCGCTGCTAGAGTCACCTTTAAGGCGACCGTGGGATCGGGTTTCGGCTCATCAAAAATGTCAGCCTCGATAAGTCGTTCAAGCGAGTCGTCGATCTTGCGACCGGTTGCTGAAAAAATTTTGATGCCGTTGTCCTGATAGGGATTGTGAGATGCGCTGATGACGATCCCTGCTGCCGCGTTCAGCGCACCCGTTAGAAACGCAACGCCCGGCGTAGTGATGACGCCTGCGCTATGGCACTCCGCTCCCGCGCTGATCGCGCCATCTACGACCGACCGTTCGAGCCATGTACCTGACTCCCGCGTGTCCCTGCCAATGACAATTACCGGGTGCCCTTCGCCGCTTCCCTTTAGATAACGCGCAAGAGAGAATCCAATCTGCCTCACGGTGACGTGATCGAGAGGAAACTTCCCGGCTTCACCTCGAATGCCATCAGTTCCAAAAAGAGCTTTCATTAACTGGTTAACGTTTATCTACCCGATTTGAATTTGGAAGGTTTTACCGCTCTGATACTAAGCTTGTTTTGTATGTCAGCGGATACTTGAAGTGTCGCTTTTGAAGCATCTCCAGTCGAAGGTATGACAACCTTGATGTCACTGGACTTTAACGCCGCCAGGACGTCCCGTGGGCCATACAATACTACAGTCGCTCTATCTGGTTGAGGGATCGCATCGTTCATCACAACCTGCACATCGGAAAACTCCTTTTCCGTCCGGCGTTCTCCAATCTCAACTTCAACACTCACTGACGGATCGCGCAAATCTATCTTGGGATCAGAAATATCAATTGCAACATTGGGTGCGGTGAATGTTTCATGGCGTCCCGCAATAGAAATTGATTCCGTGGGCGCCTTGGGCAACGCATTTACGTTGCTCGCAGGCCCACGCACATGGACTGTCGTCTTACTAATTCGTACTCCATATACCTCGTAACCTTCGGCTGGCGTACCTTCCAGCTTTGCCTCAACTTCAAGTTGGCGGTCTACCAGTGGCTCAAGACGAATTGAAATCGCGCTCGGTTGAAACGCATCGACGCTGACACCCTGGGGCAACTCCAATTGCGCCCGATCCGCCAACCGTAAAACGCGCTCACCTGCTCTCTGATCGCTGATGTCGATAGTCGCGATAAGCGCGCTCTTATTGAGTTCGTCTAACTTGTACTTACTGCCAGTAAGAAGTACATCAACGCTTTTGGGGGGTTCAACGCTAAACTCCAGAGTTTCCGGCCTAATGAATTTTAGCTGCACGGTCGCATGCGTATTCACGGGACTGTTTTGTCCCGTCACAACAAACCAAAGCACAAGCGTGATGGCTAGTGACAGCAGTTTTAGATTCCAGTCCTCCACAAACATCCGGTGAAGCACGCGACTCAAAGTGCTCGGCCGCCGTGGTCCATCCAGGCTGGAGACTTCGTCGATATCCTGGAAAGGCATACGTTAAATTGATGCTATCTCCTCAGCATCCGTTTCAGTCTCAGTGACCTTCTTCGTTCCCTTTTCCGTACGTGGACCGACGCCAAGCGCATCGAAGATTAAAGCGCGGAGCTTTGTCGCATCCACGCCGCGCCTAATGTCACCCGCCTGAACGAAGGAGATGAGCCCCGTCTCTTCTGAGACCACTACAGCAACCGCATCCGTATCCTCCGTAACGCCGATGGCTGCTCGGTGACGGGTGCCCAGTTCCTTTGATAGACGTGGATTAAGTGTTAGCGGCAGGAAGCAAGAGGCGGCTGCAACTCTGTGCCGGCGAATGACAACCGCGCCGTCGTGAAGCGGACTTGCGGGGTTGAAGATGCTTATCAGCAAATCGTAGCTGAGTTCCGCATCGAGCTGCACCCCACCGTCCGTAACATTTTTAAGGCCGACGTTTCTTTCGATGACGATCAAGGCGCCCGTCTTTGTCGATGCTAGTGTACTAGCCGCAAGGACGACTTCGTCGTAGACACCTTCACCAAATTGACCGCGGTGCGCTCGAGTAAAAGGCATGCGGAACCGATTACCGAAAGAGATCAGACCCTGGCGAATCTCGGCCTGGAACAAAACGATGATGGCAATGCCGATATAAAGCAGACCGTTCCGGAGCACGAACTCGAGCGTCGCGAGATCTTGTTTAACTGAGAGCCAGTAGAGGAAAACGATGGCGGCGATTCCCGCCGTCATCGGTGCGGCGCGGGTGCCGCGGAGGAGCTTCAACACCGCATACACAAGCAAAAAGACAAGGACGATGTCCGCGAGATTGCGCGGCTCAATAGCCCGTCTCAAATACTCCGTGTATGGCAGTAGAAGTAACATCTGCTGTTTGTGTGTTTGTGGGTTTCCGACTTGCGATTCACTGGCGACAATTTGTTCTCTCCAAAACGCAAGCTAGATTCCCTCCGAGCTTAGCCGACTCGTTCCGCAGCCGGCAGCCGGTTAACCTCTTCGTTATCGCGGGCTGCTTCCAGAAATATCTTTTTAACTTTTGGTTCAGCGCGTTTTATCAATTCCTCAACCTCTTCGATTGTCCCAACAACCTGACTTGTAAGGAGGTCGTCACGAACCTTGACGTGCGCATTTATCAAAATCTCTTTTGGCGCCAGATGCATCGTTAATAACTCAACCACACGGTCAACATTTGGGTGACTCTCGATTGCGGCTGTAATAGCCCTCACTGTCTTTACGTTAGCTGCTTCTCCAAGCAGCAACGCGCGGGACGTACGGGCCAGGGCAAAAGCGACGATCGCCAGAACTATTCCGATGGCAATCGATGCCACGCCGTCCCAATAAGCACCGGCGGTCCCACCAACCTGGTAATCAGTTAACAGTATGCCAGCGGCGGCAATAATGATTCCAACTAAAGCGGCGGAATCTTCAAATAGCACGGTCTTGGCCGTCGGATCCTTCGAGAGGCGCAGATACTCAGAAAGGCTGAGGCCTTCGTGGTGCGCCTCGCGTAGCTCTTGATAGATCGCTAACCCAATCGAAGCAGTCTCCATTACAAAGGAGATAGCCAGGATACCGTACGCCCATTTCAAATTTGTCGGGGCATGAGGGTGACGTAACTTTGCAATTCCTTCATAGATTGCATACGTCGAGCCGACACCGAAGATAAAGATCGCAGCTATGAAAGACCAAAAAAATCTTTCTTTACCGTAACCGAAGGGATGTTTAGCGGATGCCGGTCTCTTGTAGAAACGCAATCCCAGAAGCAGAAAGATCTGATTGGTCGTGTCGGCAACCGAATGGAGCGCTTCAGCCATCATGCCGGAGGAGCCTGTAATAATGGCGGCAACAAGCTTCAAGACGGCAATTAGTGCGTTGGCAAAGAGCGCCCCCAAGACCGCCAACATACAGAAAGTCCTTCAGCTCTGAAATGATAGCTCCGTTGGATTATCGCGGAAAACCGGAGGAGTGGCAATAACTAAGAGGTGAATGGGATTCGAGAAATTCCAATCTGAACATACTTCGCTAAGTGTTCACCAATCTCTGCGATGATGAACGGCTTGACACCTTCGCGACCTGTCAGGCTGAGGTAAATCGCCCCGCCTTGCCCTTCAATTTCCAGTTGAAAACCAAAGAATCGACAGCACAGCCTTTCCAGGTTCACGAATTCTGCTGCCAGCGACCACACGTCATTTTCGTTCGGCAGACGAAACGCGTAACCGTCCCGTAGTTCCCGGACTTGCTGAACCAGACTGAAAAGCCTTTGCGTGTTTGCCGCGTGTTCCAGACGCCTCTCTAACGGGATGGCATTCATGTCACAAGCGAATGGCGATTCATCTGCACTCATCGGCTTCCCCAGAACCTAGCGCGCCTGTTTTCCGCGGCGCCGTTGCCGTTTAAACTTTCCGTTCTGCAGAAAGCCAACTAGTTCGCCGTCTTTGCCAACCACAGCAAGCGAATTAACACCATTGCGGCTCATTAACTCTTTGGCGAATTCGAGCGTGGCGTTTGGCTGAACGAAAAACCGGGGCGCGATTGGACGCATCACATCGCGGGCCCTCGTTTGATGCCACTTTTCGCGAGGCAACGACTTCAAATCTTCCAACGAAAGGATCCCATGAAGTCGTCGGTGCAAAGCAACTGGAAATGCTGTCTGCCGATGCAGCGGCAAGATGGTGTCGATCAGTTGACTGATCAGAGTGTCGGGTTCAATTGAGAACGGCGCCAACATCGCATCGCTCACGACATGTCGATTCTGTTCACGCGAATGCTTTACCACACTGTACGCCGCGTCGAAGAGAAACAAGCCAACGAGCGCCGACCAGAGTCCCATGAAGTAGGAACGAAAGTTTGGGGCAATTGCCATGTAAACGCCGAATATGATCAGAATCGCAGCGATTAGCATCCCGCAGATTCCGGCCATCCTCGTCGCTTCAGTAATATTTCCTGCTCTACGCCAGAGAAGTGCGCGTAATACCCTGCCACCATCCAACGGATAACCTGGAAACAGATTGAAAATGGCAAGTAACAAGTTGCCGAGACTAATCAGTCCCACCACGCCGGCCGCTGTTCGATAATCCGCGGCGCGAGCGAGATAAACCACAAAAAATCCGACAACTGCAAACATAAAGCTCGCGGCTGGTCCAGCAACCGCGATCCGGAATTCTGCGCCAGGACTATTGGGTTGGTTGCGTAAACGCGCAAGGCCGCCGAACGGATGAAGCACAATCTCATCGATTTCAATTCCTTCGGCGCGAGCCATCAATGCATGCGACAGCTCGTGACCAAGCACAGACAAGAACAGGCCAATGGTTGTGACAACGCCCAACAGCCACGCTGCAACAACGCCCACAGGCATCAACTGTCCCTGCATTACCCACAATCCACCGTGCGAGAGGTTCATCGCGATAAGCCAGACGCTCAAGAAGAAAACGATGAACCACCTGAAATCGATACGGACAGGGATTCCTTGAATTCGCGCGATTGTTATTGTGCGTCTGGAAAAGCCGAGAATGTTCATCGGGGAACAGCCTAGGTTTCGAAGGCAGTGGCGCTTGTGTCGATTAACGGGTGAGGCTCTGTACGTGCAACTCGGCGTAATAACAAAGGTTCTTCGAACAACTGCGAAAGGCCACGAACGATCGCAAAACGCGGTTCGTCAGCGACCCGCACACCTAGACCAAGCTCTTTCTGAAGATATTCTGGTAGTCCGTCGAGTAAGGCACCACCTCCTGTGAGGATGATACCGCGGTTGAAGATATCGCCAGCCGCTTCGGGCGCCAGTACCGTAAGCATCGCCCGAACTTCTTCACCAATCCGTCGGACAATCGGCAACGTAACGCCGTAGATTTCAGCAGCGGTGGTATCAACCGCACCGGGACTTCCCGTTTGCACGTCGCGCCCTCGGACTTCCAACTTCTTATTGGGATCTTCCGGCTCGATCGCTGAGCTCAGCTCCAACTTGATCCGCTCAGCGGTTGGAATGCCTATCGTCAGCCCATGATGACGTCGCATGCGATCCATGATCGCCATGTCAATATCGGAACTGCCGATCCGTTCTCCGCGAGACGCGACGATTGAGCCCGCTACAATTGCCGCAACGTTCATAGTTGCGCCCCCAATATCAACTACAGCAGAAGCGTGTTCATCGTCGATCGGGACACCGGCTCCAATGGCTGCTGCTTGTCCTTCTTCGATCATGTAAACCCGACTGATCCGAGCTTTTTCAGCGGCCGCCAACAATGCTCGTTGCTCGACCTGAGTCACTTCAGAAAGCACGCCCATGATCGCTCGGCGGCTGACGTGCGATATTCCACTGCGTGCTTCTCGCACGAAATGGTCGAGCATCTCTCTCGTCATCTCGAAGTCAGCAACGACTCCATCAATGAGTGGAGCAACGACCAATACGTCGCGTGCCTCACGACCTTGCATCTTGCGCGCTTCATCGCCAACGGCTATCACCTCGCCGGTAATCCTGTTGACGGCGACGACTGACGGTTGATCCACAACCACGCCACGCCCGCGCACTGCGATAATCGTGCTCGCTGAACCCATGTCGATCGCCATCGAATCCGACACGAGATTCTTTAACGCGTTCAGCCCAATGAATGATCCCGTTTTACCTATGAACGACATAAAACAATAGGACCTATAGGCCGTACAGCGCCTATAGGACCTACCCACACGCCAAAACTATCAAAATGCTCCGCTGGCTTTCTGCCAATCGACTTCCCACAAGACAACTGGTTGCTCGCGATTCCTTACCATAATTGGGTCGCGGGGCTTCAACTTGTAACGACTTCTCGCAGCTTTTGCCGTGGCATCACTCATCAAAATCTCGCCACCCCTGGCATTAGACTCCAAACGCGCGCAAGTGTTCACTGCGTCGCCAATCGCTGTGTACTCGGAACGTCGTTCCGATCCGATGTAACCGACAACCACTTCACCAGTATGCAAGCCCATCCCGACGCCGATTTCAGGCAAACCTTCCTTCTGCAATTCCATGTTGATGCCGAGCACGCGGCGCTGCATTGCCACCGCGGCATTCAACGCATTATTCGCGTCGTCTGGTGTGGTTGTAGGTGCTCCAAACAATGCCATCAACCCATCTCCAAGGTATTTATCGAGCGTCCCACCGTGGGCAAAAATAATGTCGGTCATTGCGGAGAAGTAGCGATTTAGCAAACTGACGATGCGTTCCGGCTGTGCATGTTCGGAAATCCGAGTAAAGCCGCGGATGTCGGCGAATAAGATCGTAATTGTTTGACTAACCCCGCCGAGTTTGAATGACTCCGGATTCTCGAGCATTTGTTTCACGACATACTCGGGAAGAAACCGGCTGTAGTTAGCACGCGCAACCTCTTCACGAGCGAGCCGCTCGTGGGCGCGTGCGTTCTCCACGGCAATTGCCGTCTGTGCCGCTACGGCACTGATGAGTTCCAGATCATCGGGCTTAAAAGCGCTAAACGGATCGAGTCGATCAGCGTAGAGCGCACCGTGGACACGCGTTTCAGCTACCAGTGGTGCACAGATGGTTGAGCGCACACCTTGCGACACGATGGAATCGACGCCGGCAAATTGTTCGTCAGCGGCGGCGTCTTGTGACAGAAGAGCTACGCGCTCTTTCATCACTTTACGCGTTATCGTGCGGCCAATGGACAGTCGTCGTGCGTGCGCCTCCAGCCGATTATCCCGCGCCCGCATGGCAATAGGAGTCAACTTTGGATCATCGCCATTCGAGCCAGGCTCGGCGAGCAATGCCACTACTCGGTCAGCCGGTGTCGATCTGAAAATTACATCTGTTGCTTTGTCGAAGATCGCGTCGAGATCGAAAACGGAGCCTAGTGTTTTGCTCATCTCATAAAGCGCTGTGAGAATGTTGGCCTTGCGTTGCAGCGTATCAAGCATCTTGTCGCGTTGCGGCAAGGGCGAAGGTGACTGAGCAACCTCCTCAGCCTTAGGGCGCAACACAGTGTTCATTACGTCAGTCGCGGAGATCAGCAACTGTGTGTGGCCCAAGGGTCTATCGTCGTAGCGAACGTCGCTCGTTTGTTCCTCAACCGGTTGCTCAAAGCGAAGGGTGCTCGCTCCGATTGTTATGCGGTCACCGTTTTTAAGTTGGTGCTCGTAATGCGTTGCGCCGTTGATGAATACCTTGTTCGCACTCCGCCGCAACTGTCCGTTGATGACTGTGCCGTCAACTATTGTGTAAGAGCCATCGTTATTGGTCTTAATGTGTGCGTGATAGCGTGAGGCCCGAGGGTCATCGAGAACGACTGAGTTATCCGGGGCACGGCCAATCGTGCAAACGGACTTCGGCTCAAAATCAAACTGCCATTGCCGGCCGCTAGCATCGGTAACTTTCAAGTGCGCCATCGGAAGTTGATCCTAGCAGTAGCAATAAAAGCTGACAACCAATTGGTCGTGCAAGATACCGTGCTAATTCTGTTTGTGTGACGTGCGGACAACGCACTAAGGCCACTGAATGATCTTTCGTTTCGGAGCTGGATTTCCGGCAGGTCGCTCAATCAACTGTGAATTGCCGCTGTTTGTTGAGCCCTTCATGTCAGTTGCACTCGGGGCGACACGGCTCGCGCTGGTTGTGGTTTCAGGTGGTTGCGTAGGTTTGCGCTGAGCGTTCTCAGCGACCGGAATGTCCGCTCGCGTCCCAGCGTCTGGCGGTTTTACGCGTTGTTCATTACTACGGCCAAAACTCATGCGACGGAAACCGGCGGCGGAAGAAGGACCAACAGAAACTGACGTCGCCCCGTTATTGTCTTGGCTGGAGCTGTTCAGGTTGGTTGTATTGCCAGAGACGGCTTGAGATTTTTCTGCTTGTGCGCTAACCGCAGTAGACGCCGCCGAAGCTGTCGCCGACTGATTCGGATCTGAGAGCGGCCGGGCATTGGTTGATTTGAAAACTTCTGGTAGTGGAGCGTTGTTACCGATTGGTTTCCAGTGAAACCAACCAAATGCTCCAAGTGCTCCGACTACCATCGAAGCCAGTAGCAGCAAAGTCGTCCCTTTTGCTGAAGTGATTCGCGCGATAAAAGCCGAGCCCGGATTAAAATGCGAGTTGTTTTCATGAACCAAATCCCAGATATCTGGCGGCTCCTTCAAAGTTCTGGCAGCCGACGGTTCGGTTTGCTCTGCCAATTTGAGCACCGATGCCTTTATTTTATTAGCTGAACCTGACTGGAAATGAGTTTTATTCGGAGGGACGAGCTCCCAGATCTCTGGCGGCTCCTTCAGCTTTCTTACAACCAATGGTTCTTTTAGGGGTGCTGACTCCTGATTCGATGTTGTTACTTGAATTGAGTGACCGGTGTTCTCGGTGTCCGGATCTATCACGTTGATATCTGGTGTGGTTTCAACTTGCTCACATGCCGTATCTGAATCCTCCGAAACTGCCTGAACCATCTCCACTGATCGGACAGCCGGCACGGTGTTCTCCTGGACCGGAGGTTGAGGTTGGGTGTCCCCACGTTCAAGATAATCAGCAATCTCATAGAATCCGCGAGCGATAGCCCACATTTGCGCTGACGTTCCAAAACGGGTCCTGACGTTTGAATCAGCCCCCCTCTCGCAGAGTAAGCGCACGATCCCGGCGTTCCCATAGAAGATCGCAAGGAGCAATGGCGTAAAGCCGTCAGCTCGGACCGAGTTCACGTCCGCGCCCGAGCTAAGCAGAGTTTTGATTACATCGACTCTGTCGTAACACGCCGCCCGCATTAAGGGTGTAACACCATGCTTGTCAGTGAAATTGACCAGAGGCTCGTTCGCGAGGATCGTCTGAATCTCTTCTATTTCTCCATGGTCAATTGCGCTCCACAATCTTCGAGGAGTAGAGAAATCACTTGCTGTTCTTGCTGCTAGTGCCATATTCCAAGATCTTTATTCGACAATCGTGATTCTATCGCCGGGTTGAAGCAGCGGGTCACGCACCTTCCCAGAATCGATGTCTTTTAGTTTGTATCGAGTGACAACGAGAAAACCATTACCATCGTCGCGAGCGAGACGGGCCTCTTTTGATTTCGGCGAAACACCTCCGGCAATCATCAGTGCTTGCGTTAAGGTTAATCCGCGTCGAAACGTTTTCTCTCCGGGAGCTTTGACTTCGCCGCTCACATAGAAGAATTGGACCTCGTGTGGATGAAGCGTAATCACGTCGCCGGGGAGGACCAGCAGGTTCATCTGCTTCGTATCTGTGAGTTCTATTGAAATGAACTCATTTGATTGATTTCGAGCGAGCGTAAGACGTGCAGCCTCTGGCAACGGTTGAGCGTCGGCAATAACGACGTATAGAGGGATTGCTTCACGACGAATAATCTTTGTACCGGGTTCCTTGACTAGTCCGCTGACCAATATCGCATGGCTACCGTATTCGCGGACGCCGACCCACACTTTTAAATTGTCGGTTACTGCGCGTCGTTTCAGATCGGCTGCCAGCGCGGCAGTAATTTCTTCGATAGTGAGGCCAGCGACGGGCATCGGGTCTGGTAAATCAGGATGCTCCAGTAGTCCTGACGGAGTGATGGTGAACAGTGTGGACTTGTTAGAAGTAGCGTCCGTCAGTCTCACGTCCAGTACATCACCCGCTCCGACTTTGTAGATGCGGGTTAGATTCTCTTTGTCAATCTTCTCGCTTGGATTTGAAGCAGATGAGACGGCTGGCCCGTTCCCCCCGACTTCGGTCCTTTGCGCGACCTGTGTTTCTGATCTGCTTGTGCCACCGTCCGTCGATGTCGCGTCGCCTCGACGCTCAGCAGCGGCTTCGACTTGAGCTAATAATGCTCGGCCTTCGGAGTCGGTCGGGTTCAACTTCAGCAACGTATTCAACGATTCCTTCGCTCTGTTCCAATTGCCCATGTCGAAGTAAGCATGGCTAAGGCTGAAATACGCATCGACGTAGTCCGGATCCAATTTAACTGCACGCTCGAATATTTCGGCGGCTTGCTTCGGAAGGCCACTCTGACCGTACTTCACACCTTCCTTATACAAGCGCCTGGCTTCGGCTCTGGCTTCGGCGGAGACGGGTTGTCGAACACTGCTATTCGCACCTACCGATGACGGTTCGCTGTGATTTGCGACGGCAGGCGAGGCAGATTGCCGGCCACTCGTTTGTGCGTTCGATGGTTGACAGACACAAATGACCAGAAGTGCTGATAGTACTACGGCCGGGATCATGAGAAACCTCTTAGCCGGGGCTCAATCGCTGACAGGTCAGCTAATCGTTGAGCAGGTCCTGAAGGTGTAGGGGCAACCAGGCAAACTGCACAACAAGAAGGGAACCGGTATCCGTGTACCGCGTACCTTACCATTTTTGTAAGGCGGCTTCCAAGTGAATCGCGTCAATCGTCCGCGTCATCTATGGCGAACGATTCGGATCCTCGGTTCGGGAAACAATGGTTCATTCGCCACGTCCGAAACCTTGACGCTTCGCAAGACTGCTTGCTAGACTCCAACTACTTTCCAAACAGGTCCGGCGCTATCCGCGCCGCTCAGTTTTCAGTTTTTCCCCTAAGACCAGCGCGTGCGGCGCAGTCTGATTTTTTACAATCGATGGAGGTGCATGGTGGGCTTCAAAGTCGGCCAGAAAGTCGTTTACCCGAATCATGGAATCGGGACCATCGAGCAGATCGAACAGAAGCAAATAGGAGCTACTCAACTTCCCTTCTACATGCTTCGACTGGCTGCTAATAACTCCCTGGTTCTTGTTCCCGTCTCAAATGCTGCAGAAGTTGGCCTCAGATCCCCAATCTCATCGGGTCAGTGCGACATGCTCTTCAAAGCACTAGCAGATGATTTTTCGTCTCCCGCGAATGACTGGAAGGATCGTTTTAAAGAGTTTTCAGAAAAGATGCGCACCGGTGACATTTTCGAAGTGGCCGATGTGCTCAAGCACTTAACCTATCTCAGTAATCTCAAACCACTGTCTTTTCGTGAACAACGCATGCTCGAACGTTCGCGCTACCTCGTTGTCTCTGAATTGGCAGCCGTTTGCCGCCAGCCCGAATGCAATATCGAACCGCGCGTAGATCAGGCTCTCGCTAAGGCGTGCTCCAAGCACGAGAAGCGGCCTGTTCGCGCCCGTGCCGCCGGCGCAGCAGCCGGTCACTAGCGTTAATCGTCATTTCAGTTTCGACTAATACGGCCTATAGGACTATGGGACCTATGGGTTTGGGACTGCCTCGTGCCCTGCATCCCGCGCCCTCCCCGTGCTATGATTTCCTGCCTCCGGAGGAATCACTAACAATTTGAGGCGATCCTTACGCGCCTTTTTCAGGAATGGACGAACTACCAAGTAGCTGGCTGGGTTTCTTGATCGCTCAAGGCGACTTAGGCGCATCAACTACCTGGACCGTCACATTTTTAAAACTATTTGCCGTGCTTTTGCTCGTTGCTGCCAACGGGTTCTTCGTTGCAGCCGAGTTCGCCCTCGTCGGTGTCCGGTCCTCGCGCATAGAAACGCTTGCCGCGAGCGGTAACCGTGCGGCCAAACGCTTGCGCGCGCTCCTGGCAAATTTAAATGCCTACCTGTCAGCGTCGCAGCTGGGAATCACCCTCGCCTCACTAGCTTTAGGCTGGATTGGTGAACCGGCAATTGCGCGTCTGCTGGCAAATCCTCTCCACAGTCTTCCCGATCCGTGGAGACACACGATCGCATTCTTCATCGCCTTTTCGATTATCACATCACTGCATATCGTGCTAGGCGAGCAGGCACCCAAACTTCTCGGCCTCGCCAAGGCAGAACGAGTAGCACTCGCAATCGCTCTGCCGATGGAATTGTTCTACAAGCTGTTCAGTTGGCCGATTCGTGCACTCGATTGGGCAAGCGCTCGCACAGTGAAGCTAATCGGTATTTCCGCCAAGGCGGATCATGCATCGACCTACACGGAAGCCGAACTCCGCAAGCTCATCGACATCTCACGAGAGAGCGGTCACCTACGTGCAGAAGAACGACGTCTGATTCATCGCGTTTTTGAGTTTTCCGACACAGTCGTCCGAGAGGCAATGGTGCCGCGCACGGAGATGGCGGCGATCTCAAACACCTGCACGCTCGAGGAAATAACCAAAGCATTTGAGCAGTATCAATATTCACGATTACCTGTTTTTAGCGAAACGCTTGATAACGTCGTAGGTTTCGTTCACAGCAAGGACATAATGCCTTTCCTGCTGAGGCCGCAAAACTTTCGGCTGGAGGATGTAATGCATCCGCCGCTTTATGTGGTCGATACCGCGCGTTTGGAAGACGTGCTTCGACAGATGCAAAAGGCCAAGATGCATTTCGGTTTCGTGGTTGACGAGCATGGCGGCCTCGAAGGAATCATCACTCTCAACGATCTGCTTGAAGAAATAGTCGGCGAACTGTCTGACGAGCATGATGAAGAAGTGAATGAGCAAATCACTCAAGTCGGTGATTGCCGTTATGTATTGGCCGGAGCTCTTGCAGTGCGCGACCTAAATCGACGATTGAGATTATCTGTGCCGGAATCTGAAGCCTATACGACGGTGGGTGGGTTCCTGATGACTGAGGCAGGACACGTGCTGAAACAGGGCGAGACGGTTAAATACAACGGCCTAATGTTCAAGGTGGATCGGGTTGAACGCCGTCGCGTGATGCGTGTACAGCTGGAGATACTGAAAGAGGATCAAGCAGCGAATGCCGCAAGTGTGCCTCAGTGAGCGGTAATCGCAGCGAAAAGAACATCCAGATTACACAGATCAAAAAAGGAGCAGGGGCGGCAGGCAGGAGCAGAGCCGATACAGGACCTTCGATTCCTGGATTAACTTTCTGCTCCTGCCTGCTGCCCCTGCTCCTTTTTTAATCTATGTAATCTGTGTAATCTGGGGATACCACAAACGATGGAGCGAACACTATGAGCTGGATCGAGCACGTCCACGCGCGTGAAATTCTGGATTCACGCGGCAACCCGACAGTCGAAGCTGAAGTATTGTTGGCCGATGGTTCACTGGGAAGAGCCGCGGTGCCTTCAGGTGCTTCAACAGGTGAACACGAAGCAGTCGAACTTCGCGATGGTAATAAGAGTCGTTATGGCGGAAAAGGCGTTACCAAAGCGGTGCGTAATGTCAACGACATCATTGCACCGGTGCTTAAGGGTTTTGACGCCCTTGATCAGATAGAGATTGATGAAGCATTGATTAAGATCGACGGAACCGAAACCAAGTCGAAGCTCGGCGCGAATGCCCTCTTGTCGGTTTCGCTCGCTACGGCTCGTGCCGCCGCCAGTTATCTTGAGCTTCCACTGTATAGATATCTTGGTGGAACGAATGCGCGAACATTGCCAGTGCCGATGATGAACATCGTCAATGGCGGTGCGCACGCTGATAACAATGTGGATTTCCAGGAATTCATGATTGTTCCAGTTGGCGCCGAAACTTTTAGCGAGGCCTTGCGAACAGGCGCCGAAATATTCCACGAACTCAAATCGGTGTTGAAGAAGAAAGGCTACGCAACAAGTGTCGGTGACGAAGGTGGCTTTGCTCCAAATCTTAAATCAAATGAAGAGGCAATCGAGACCATTCTCGAAGCGATTACGAAAGCCGGATATGCGGCGGGCTCCGACTGCTTGTTGGCGTTGGATCCAGCCGCAAGTGAGTTCTATGACGGCAGGTCCTATGTGTTCAAGAAAAGCGACAAGCGGAAACTGACCAGCGAAGAAATGGTCACGTTCTGGCAAAACTGGTGCGCGCAATATCCGATCATTTCAATCGAAGACGGTATGGCTGAGAACGATTGGGAGGGATGGAAGCTGTTGACTGACAGATTGGGCGTCAAGGTGCAGCTTGTCGGCGATGACTTGTTCGTCACCAACACAACCTTCTTGCAAAAAGGGATAGACCTCGGCGTAGCAAACTCGATTCTGATCAAAGTAAATCAGATCGGCACGTTGACTGAGACGCTCGCCTGCATCGAACTGGCTCAGACACACGGTCGCACAGCGATCATCTCGCACCGGTCGGGAGAAACAGAAGATCCTTTTATTGCGGATCTCGCTGTCGCAACGAACGCGGGTCAAATTAAGACTGGCTCGCTATCACGCACGGATCGCATCGCCAAATACAACCAACTCTTGCGGATCGAGGAAGACCTACGAGGTGCTGCGCGATATCCAGGCGGAAAGGCGTTTCATCAACTATCGGCAACGGAGCGCGGGAACAGTAAACCCAGGAAAAGCCGCGCAACCGCAGCCCGCAGGTAGCTTTGTGGCTTCTCACTGAGTGGACCAATAGGACCTGTTGCGACTAATGATTGTTTGACCCTACCGGAGATTACTTTTGAACTCTAAACGTGGTCCGCTGGCACTCATAATCATAGACGGCTGGGGCTACTCCGAAGCACGCGAAGGCAACGCGATCGCGCTCGCTGCTACGCCGTTTTATGACGAATTGACTGAGCAGTACCCCCACACTTTGCTTGAAGCACACGGCAGTCGCGTCGGTTTGCCTGCCGGCGTCATGGGAAATTCTGAAGTCGGTCATTTGAATATCGGTTCTGGGCGAGTGATAAGAATGGACGTATCACTCGTCGATCACGAAATAAAAACTGGCGAGTTCTTCAAAAACCAGGTGCTTACAGAAGCCATCGATAGTGCGAAGGAGCATGGGAGCGCACTTCATCTAATGGGTCTGTGTTCAGATGGACAGGTCCATTCATCACTGACACACCTGTACTCGTTACTCAAAATGGCGAAAAACCATGGTCTCGAGCGTGTGTTTGTCCACTGCTTTCTCGATGGACGCGACACGCCGCCGAGTTCAGGAGCTGATTATGTAGCCACACTGCAACGGAAGATCGATGAGATTGGCTGCGGGCGAATTGCCACCGTGATAGGCCGTTACTATGCAATGGACCGCGACAAACGTTGGGAGCGAACTCAACGCGCTTACGATCTGCTCGTTCATGCCGTCGGCAAACACGTTCGTGATCCCATGGCGGCAATTAGAGAGTCGTACGTGACTGGTGTTACGGATGAGTTTATGGAGCCATTGGTCGTCGTTAATGAAAATGACCAGCCAATCGCCACAATCCGGAATGACGACTCAGTTATATTTTTTAACTTCCGTCCCGATCGTGCGCGGCAATTGACGAGAGCGCTCGCGCTGAGAGACTTCAATGAGTTTCCCGTGACTGATCGACCCAAGGTTCATTTCATCTGTTTCACGATGTACGACAGCACCTTCGGCCTGCCTATCGCCTTTCCGCCACGCCACCATCGAAACGTGTTAGCGGAAGTGTGGGCCGGGTTGGCGGTGCGCAATTACCGGCTCGCTGAAACTGAGAAGTACGCGCACGTGACTTATTTCTTCAACGGCGGTGTCGAGAAAGAGTTCGCTTACGAAAGGCGTCTGTTGGTTCCATCGCCGAAAATCGCTACGTACGATCTTCAGCCCGAGATGTCAGCGTTCAAAGTCACTGACAAAGTTCTGAGGTCAATCGATGAGGCGGAAACAGATGTGTTCGTCATCAACTTTGCAAACCCTGACATGGTCGGACACACAGGTAAGCTCGATAAGACAATCGAGGCCTGTCAGTACGTCGATACCTGCCTCGGCTGGATTACAAAAGGGATCCGTCAGGCTCAGGGGATAACAATTATCACCGCGGATCACGGCAACGCCGAGCAGATGATCGATTTGTTAACCGGCAGTCCGCACACTGCGCATACTACAAATCCAGTTCCTTTTCATCTGATCGACGACGACTCGAAAGGTCTTAAGTTGCGAAGTGGTGGCGCACTTGAAGACGTGGCTCCTACGCTCCTCGCGCTAATGGGACATAAGAAACCCGAAGAAATGACCGGCACAGATTTAAGAGAGTTGTGATGAACAAGTTGTATTGGCTTTTCGCTGAGCTGACGGTCCGCGCGGTTGTCGCCTTAGCCAATGAAACTCCGCCTCACTAGTTAACCTCACCGGGATTGATTCACGACTACAACGAGAATCAATCGCGAAAAGCTAATCGTGAAGTCTATTTCTCAGCCGGCTTACGTTTGCTGTCAAAACCGAGCCTTCGTCTAATTTCCAAAAGTCGATCTCTGTTGGTAGCAAATGAAAAAGAAAAATCGCTGATGTTGTAGTCGCGCTGTTTGCTCAGGGTCGTGGGAAGGAATGAATCCGGGCTTCCTTGATGACAGCCAATGCAGTTTCCACGCGCCATGTTGCGTTCAATAAACGGATTCGAGCACCACTGATTTCCCCGCATGACGTCAGCCATCGCATGAAACGTTCGTCCTTGCCGCCTTGCTAATTCATCCAACGCGTATTCGTAATGTTGCCATGGTCTTGGATCGCCTTCCGTAAAATCCGAGGCCACGCACATTGCGTATCGATAACCAGGGATGCCGGCTGAAAGCTCGTTAGGTCGATCGCCGCGCCAGCCCCATTGATCATCGGGTGTCCAAAACATACTGATCCACAACCAGGTACGAACAGTCTTCGCAGCGATATGCATCCCGACCAGAAACCACTTCTGGCCCCTTTCATCGGTGACTGTAAAACCCCACGCAGGCTCCTGACCGTAGTCGCTTCCAGCGCGCGTCAATTCGTGTTGAATCCAGCGACCAGCTGGCGGTACTAAAAGTTGCGGAGCCATCTCTGGTCCCATAGAGAAATAGCGTTCGTCAGTAAACCCAGCGTCTATCCATTCCTCTGGCACGCCCCCGACGAGCCTACGAACTCGTCTCGTGGTGACCGGCGCCCATGCTGTTTTCACCATCACTGCATCGGTCGGCATCTCTCGGTCCATACACAAGGCGTAACGATTCTTCGGTTCCGCGCTTGGTTCTGCCGGTGAAGCAAGAGCTCGCGGCGATCTTCTAAACGGATCAGATGGGGGTTTGCTGATGGACTTTTGAAGATTCCCGACGTCGCAGTCGGCAATTCGATCCGCGTTGTCTAAGAAGTGTTTCACATAAGCCGGGCTGTAAAAGATGACGCCGGTACTCATGCGTCGATGCGGACCCAAATCGGGAGCTTCAGGAAACGTGAATTGTCGTAGGATTTTTCCGAGTCGAGCTGATACAAGAGATAAGCGAAGATCTTTTTGCGCAATCTGTTGTAGCGCGCGCGTTGCGTCTAGCGGAGGATCGACGGTTGGCGACGATCTACGTCGAACCAGCATTTGCTCATACAGTTGCGCAATGTCTTCTTGTTCATACCAGGTGATCCATCTTGGAATCCCATTGACTGCGTCTCGCGGTCCGGAAATCGGATTCCAAAGCCTTTGAATGATTTGCCACGCTACGTCACGCCGGGCGCGCATTGATGTGTTCAAAAGCCTCGGGTTACGCGCTGCCTCAAGCTCAGTCAGCGTAAAACTTCTGTCGAATGCCGTGATCATGTTCAGACGCGGCAGAACGTGAGAATCAGGAATTCCGATTGGATTAGGATCGATACCAGGACGGCGCTGAGAAGAAACGCGATTTGACGAAGCAAGGCAAAGCGCTGCTAAAGTAAATCCGACCAGCACTGTTAATCGGGTCTTATGAACCATATGGCCCAATCTAATAGCCCGATGATGGAGCAACCTTTAATTTCGTTCGGCCGCAGGAGCCTGCGTCTTGCGTCCGGCTTTATTTGCAGATACTAAAGCTTCGGTTGATGTTGCTCATCCAGTTGCCCTCACTGTTTTGGATTCCTATGTAATACCTCAAACCAACGCGTATTAAGGAGTCATTCGGAATCGTGGCGGTGATCGATGTGTTCGACCAGGCACTAATTGGAAGCACCACACTGATACCGTTGCCACCGAGAACAGCCCTTCGAGTCCCTTGACTATCGCCAAAACCGGAACCGCGAATCGTAACTGTACTTCCTTTACGAAGACACCCAGCAGGCGCGTATCCAGTAATTTCGCTCCGAATCTCTCCAACTTCAACCCCCGGTGAGGTTACCGTTATTGCCGTACCCTCGTTGTAGTTATTCCTGGGTCGTGGGTCAGGCGTCCGGCTCCACGCAAATGCACCAAACGTTTTGCTTATTCGCAACTCGCGTCTGGGAACCGTCGTTACAACTTCAACTGTTCGCGACTCACCGCGTCCGCCGTTGTGTCGAAGAACACCAATCTCACACGTCGCAAAAGCTTGTGTGTGATCAGAGGCGATCGATGGGTTTGCCGTACAACCAGAAGGAGAACTTACGAATGTAACGCCAACAGGGAAGAGGATCCGTAGTGTAGTATCGTGAGCATCGTCGTCATTCACGCTGAACACTTCAACTCTGCAAGTTAACCTACCGCCTGCTTCACTAACTGCGACTGATCTAACCTGCACGTCCGCCTGTGCTCGTTCCTGCGAATACGCGCTGGAAACCGCCATCAGCAATACCGCAACAATTACTATCGCTTTTTTCATCACATCCCCCTTCTTTCTGATGCAACAAGACGCGTCGAGTCTTTATCAACTGATTCGCGTCACCACGACATTATGGAAAACAACTGTGCGAGATGCGGAGAGATTGATTCGAACGTATCCAGTGGTGCTCGCCTCAAGCGCAACGAGGATGTGCTGCCCGCCACTTTCGCGAGAAAAAGTTCCCGCGCCCTCGGCACCTGTTACGGTCACTTGATAAGTAGCGGCTCCGTCTGACGAGACACTGAAGTCCGCGAGATAACGAGAGCGCGCTTCCATTCGCACCAACACGCTCACCACGGCAGGAGGATCGGGTTGCGGCCCGGCTGATACCCAGTCTGAATAAGGAAAGCTCGGAAAGCGGGGCTCCGGACCAACCACTTCATCGTTGTACAGAAGCAACGTGTCGCTTGATGCATTGAACTCTGTGTTGCCACTGAAAAAGAGGTATGCGACGGAGGACGTATACGGCTGCCGCGGAGATAAACGAAATTCATCTGGAGTACTCGGTGGAT
>DATBSH010000133.1:0-15389 GCA_036559885.1 Pyrinomonadaceae bacterium | reverse complement strand
ATCGGCGCGAGTACCGTAGGTAATTTTGGTTCGATCTTCTCGAGCCCAGCAATCGGCGCAACAAACAATCGTACCAACCAACCTGATGGACTGGTTTTGACTGAACGCCAGCTGAGCAGCGGTCATTACAAATAGGATGACAACAAAAGAAACAGACAGCTTCTTCATATAGGTCTCCGAGTCAACTCAAGACATGAATTGAACAACACACTCTTTCACCGAATAGGCATGCGAGTGCGGAGAGTCTTAAATGCGTAGGCTAAGATATGTAGGCAGAGGAGGATCCGAGGAAGATGACAACACCGAATGATGGTTGCCCAGGACCACAGGCTTGTAGCACCATTCGGTGATTCCAAAGTCGTCGGCGGTCGTATTTGCGTTGTTTGCCTTTGAGCGTTCAGCTAAAACTGCTCGCTCGCCTGCCCCTAAGGGACAACAGTCGGTTTGAACCGAGCAAACGCCGTTCGCCATCTCAACTGAGTGCCAACTGGAATCAATGGGACCTTTGAAGCCTTCCAAGCAGAGAGTAATGCAGGTAATAAATGCCGCGACCAGACAGATTGGCAAGGCAAGGGCAAGTAGATGGACAATTAGTCGCCACATTGATTACTTAGGCAGTATAAGCAACTCGCGCCGGAGCGCAAAGAAGTTATGAAGACCAAGAAACATTGGGAAAACATCTATCACACCAAGGATGTTACCGAAGTAAGCTGGTTTCAGGAACATCCCGAGTTGTCTCTTCAGTTCATCGAGCACACCGGAATAGATAAAACAGCGCACATCATCGATGTTGGTGGTGGTGCATCAACTCTGGTGGACGACTTAATCGATAACGGCTATCAAAACGTAACCGTGCTGGATATTTCTGGTACTGCGCTTGAAGTAGCCCAGCAGCGCCTGGGATCAAAAGCTTCTGCCGTCACCTGGCTGGAAGCGGACGTGACCAAAGTCAAACTACCGGCCAACTTCTACAACGTTTGGCACGACCGCGCTGTCTTTCATTTTCTGACGCAAGCCGAAGATCGCGCGCACTATGTTGAATCTGTACAGCATTCGGTCAAAACGGGCGGTCACGTCATCGTGGCAACTTTCGGACTTGAGGGGCCAACGCGATGCAGCGGACTAGAAGTAGTTAGATATAGCGCTGACAGTCTGCATGATGAGTTCGGCGATGAGTTTGATCTGGTTGATACGACGACCGAGGCACACCATACGCCATTTGGGACCGAGCAGAAGTTTGTCTATTGCTACTGCCGCAAGGCGTAAAAGGGTTTCACTCGAGGGTTCGAATTCTCCAGGCCGTTACTTTTCTCGGAAACCGTAACTTTGGCCGACGCAGGAAGCCAGAAGTTACACAGCAAAATTCTCCAGATACGATACTACGCTCTACTTCAACGCATAAACTTTTACAGAGGCCGCATAATCGTTGACATTGTATCGTCGCAACAAGTCGGAAAGTTGAGCGTGCAGCTCTGTCTCTGTCGCGTTGGCAGGCTCAGGTGTACAACACGATGAGGCAGCGACTGGCAGAGATTTCATCTCATCAGCGTAGACCGGAGAAGAGCATCCTGAGTTACCGTCGATCTTTGCATAAACATTTAGATCGCTACCAGAGTCAATTATGTCGACGTTCGAGAAACCAGCATCCAATAAGCCCCGCCGGTATTCTTCAATCAGAACCGCTCCGCTAATACATCCAACATACGCGAGCATGTCTTCGCTAATCTCACGAGGCAGTGGTTTCTTGAGCGCGATATCGCTCACGGCCAGTCGGCCACCTGGCTTTAGCACGCGCGCAATTTCACGAAACACAGCTGTTTTATCGGGGGCGAGATTGATGACGCAATTACTGATCACACAATCAACAGAGTTGTCCGGTAAAGGCAGTTCGTCAATCTTGGCGAGACGAAACTCAACATTCGTAAGTGGCTTGCCGTCGTATGCGCGAGTCGCATTGCGGCGTGCGAGCTCGATCATCTCGGGTGTCATGTCGATGCCGATCGCGCGACCCGTCGGACCAACTTTTGCAGCCGCTAGAAAAACATCCAATCCGCCACCAGATCCCAAATCGACTACCGTTTCACCTTCGCGCAAGTTAGCGGTTGCCGTGGGGTTGCCGCACGACAAACCCATATTGGCTTCCGCGGGTATCGAACTTAACTCTTCCGCTGTATAACCGAAGGCCTGGGCTACCGCATGGACGCCTTCGTTTTCTGAAGACAGATTACTTGTTGCGGCTGCGCCGTATCGTGAGCGAACGGCTTGCTCGATTGATTCAGACATGTCTATCACTCTCCATTCAAACCTACACATTGGTAATCTGATTAATTGTGCACCTCTTGTTTCAATACATCATGGTCAAGGCACTTGCCCGCGCGGCTCAATTCAGATTCAAGCCGAATCACTGCCCTTCCCGCCAATCTCTTTAACCAAGCGATCAAGTTTCATGCGGTCGAGTTTCTCGATTGGTAACGAACAGAATAATTCAATGCGACGATTTAACGTCTGCGCCGCCTGTTTGAATTGTTTTAGCTTCTCTTCATCGCTACCTTCGGCGAGAGCCGGATCCGGAACACCCCAATGGGCGATGATCGGTTGACCCGGCCAGATTGGACATGATTCACGAGCGTTGTCGCAGACAGTTATGACGAAATCAAACTCCAAGTCACCAAACTCCTCCCACGACTTGCTGCGAGCGCCAATAGCATCGATGTGATAGACGTCCTTGAGCACCTCAATTGCAAGGGGATTCACTTTGCCGGTCGGGAAAGAGCCTGCACTAAAAACGTCAAACCCCTCTCCGCCGAGACGCTTCAGCAGGTACTCGCCGAAGATGCTGCGAGCGGAATTGCCGGTGCAAAGAAAAAGAACCTTATAGCGCCTATTTGCTCCCATGAAACTCCCTCAGACAATCATCTTTGTGCGGAACAATAACGGCATCGGCATCTAACGGCAATGACGGCGTCAGCCACCGGAATAACAACCTTGCGGCACCTGCGCCAAGAAGTTGTGCGCCGATAAAACCCACCGTGTCGATCGGTCGAATGCCGGCAAATGTGTCGCTCAGCGAACGAGCGAGCGTCACTGCCGGGTTGGCAAAAGAAGTTGACGCGGTAAACCAATAGGCGGCCGTGATATATGCGGCGACGGCGAAAGGCACTGCGTCTGATCGCGATCGAGCACAACCCCAAATCACCGCTAACAAACCGAACGTAGCTACGAACTCACTAAATAGTTGTGCCTCACCCGCACGGGCGTGTTGGGAAACAAAGAATATGGGCAGTTGGAACATAACATTTGCACATGCGACGCCAACGAGGGCTCCCGCGATTTGGGCCGCTATATATAAAGGAGCCTCACGCCAGGCAATACCTTTCTGCGAAGCATCTGCCAGAGTAACCGCGGGATTAAAGTGAGCGCCCGAAATCGGACCGAAGGTCAAAATCAAGGCCACAAGGGCCGCACCGGTCGCGATTGTATTTGCCAAGAGCGCAATTGCAACGTTGCCTCCCGCAAGACGCTCACCCATTATCCCGGAGCCGACTACCGCTGCCAGCAATAACGCCGTGCCGACTGCTTCAGCAACAAGGCGCTTCGGTAAGCTGTGACTCATGCGTGATCCCAACGCGGGTTGTTGCGCAACAAGTGGCCGCCATAGTTACACCGCTCTCAACTGTGGCCGCTACAACCTTGTCTCCACATTCACACGCACCTGTCTCGGCGAGATTGTCTTCAAGCACCACAAATACTTCCCATTCATTGCCATCGGGATCGCGCACCCAGGTCTTATCCTGCAGCGCATAACAGCAACTTGTCTGCATCTCATCACGCGTCAGGAGCCCCGTATTAATCCATCGGTCACGAGTCGCGAGCACATCATCAGTTGAAGCGACTTGAAGGCCAAGATGCGAAAGCGCTCCCCGCTCGCCGAAGGCCACCTGATTGAGAGTGAAGTTCAGTGGCGGATTTTCGACGTTGAACTTGGCATAGCCGGTTCGCACCTTGCTAGGCTCAATGCCAAATAGTTTTTTGTAGAACTCGATACTCTGCTCGATGTTTTTCACGTTTATTGCCAAATGCGCCTTCAGCGCCCGTACTTTTCTCTCCGTCATTTTTAGCTCCTTGCTGCGTAGGCTACATCGTCCCTTGTTCGCTTCGCGCCTTCTTTCATTGACAAACGCCAACCGGACATACGCCTATACGAATATGCACCGCCAGTATCCGATAGAGGTGGACATATGTCAAGCCATATATTGCGACCCATGCTAAGATGCCTCTTCATGACGAAAAATCTTAAGACCTTCGACAAGGAAGCGTTCTTCAAGGCTTTGGCTGATCGCACGCGGCTAAGGTTGCTAAATCTGATGCGCGGCGACGAGGTATGTGTCTGTTTCTTTGTCGAAATCCTCAAAACAAATCAACCGAAAATCAGCCGGCACCTGGCATATATGCGTCGCGCGGGCATCGTCGGTGCGCGACGAGACGGAAGCTGGATCCATTACAGGATAATCGAGCCACCTGATCCTGAGGCAGCTCGCGTGTTAAAAGAAGTGCTGGACTGGCTCGCTAACGACCGCGAAATGCAACGGGATCGCGAGAGGCTCGTGCGTGTTTGTTGTGCACCGCAACTTCCTGTCAGCATTCAGGGTGCGCCGCGTCCCGTGGGTTTGACTCGTTAAGAATCTCCTCTTCCATACCAAGATTCGCTTGACTCTGGAGCTGACTCAAGGGTCTATATTTGTGTTGGGAAGAAGAAGCCTTGGTACAAACAGAGTTTCGGATTGGCGAAGTTGCGGCTCGCACAAGCGTAAGTATCGACACCGTGCGTTACTACGAACGATTGAAGCTTCTTCCGCGTGCGAGACGAACGTCAGGAAACTTTCGCATTTTTGGTCCAGATGCAGTCGAGCGGGTGCAATTCATTAAGCAGGCGCAGGAGTTGGGGTTTTCTCTGGACGAGATCAAAGGACTCTTATCCACTGGCGGCGTTGAAGAGTGTCAGAGAGTTCATGATCTGCTGAGCGAGAAGCTAGACGAACTCGACCGGCGCTTGAGTTCAATGAAGAAGTTCCGCCGCGTCCTGATGCGTCATTTGGCTGAATGTGAGCGCGAACTCAGCGAACATGGTCAGGATGCTTCTTGTCCCGTTGTAATGATCGATAAGCGCTATAGATCGCCCAGCGATCAAAGAGAGTGATGAGTACAGAACGAGCTGACGCAAGGGCGGGTTCAAGGCGAACTATACTTGCAAGTTTGGCTGCACTTGGGAGCGTAGTGTTAGCATCGACCTGCTGTTTACCAATGTTCCCGTTCATCTTTGCCGCAGGTGCAGCGGGAAGTTCAGCCTTCTTTACCAAAGCTCGACCATTCCTATTAGCTGCATCCGTGCTGTCGATTGGCTTCGCGTTTTATCAACGTTGGCGAGCGAAACAGTGCCAATGTAAGCCAGGCTTACTAAGCACCATTGTTTTCTGGTTCTCGGTAGGGGTGGTGCTCACCTTCTTTCTATTTCCGCAAGTGATTGCGAATCTGGTTGCCAATCTGCTGGCGAGGTGAAGATGAAAAGAAAGCCAATCATTTACGGATTGTTGGCGGTTGTGATCGTAATCGTTCTGTTTGTCGTGTATCAACTATATCTCGGTAGTTCAGCGCCAGCCGGTCAACAGCCCTTGGTCCACCTGAATACCTCCAACATTGAATCGCTCAAACAATCGTTCAACGAATCGAAAGATTCGGTGCGCGTCATGGTGATGCTTTCGCCTACTTGAACAGTGTGTCTGCAGGGGGCCTCTGCATTTCAAAAACTACTCGACGAGCAACGCGATGGGAAGATTCGAGTCTTTGTCATTTGGGAACCTGTGTTGCCAACCGATCTGGCAGCCCCGTCCACTATGACCCTAAAGCGTATCGGCGATTCGAGAGCCGCGCAGTATTGGGACAAGGGACACTTGGTATCGAAGTCGATTGGTGAGGACGATGGTGTGGTTTGGGATTACGTCGCCGTCTATCCGCGAGGGAACGTTTGGGAGAAAGGACCGCCCGACCCCGTCTATTCACACGCTCCAGTGGTGCGGTCGATCGACGATACAAGAGAAGCGATCAGGAAGTTAGCGCAGAATGCGAAGTAAAGGATTGAGTTAGCGATTAAGGATAAAGAGATGGATTGCTGCCCAACAGTTCAGGTGAATGAAACGAAGGCCTCCCTGCAAGAGACAGATCGATGCGAACGGTGTGACGGTAAAGGAAGAGCCGTCTCGCGCAAGACTGTACTTCTAATGGTGAAGCCGCACTTGCTGGAACGCGCGATGTCAGGCAGCTACACCTTTTGCCAGTCGCCAGATTGTCCGATCGTCTATTTCGATGATACATGCGACCGACATTTTACCGTTGACGATTTGCGCCTCCGGGTCGGACCGAAGGTCAAGGATGATCCGATTCCGCTTTGTTACTGCTTCGGATTCGACGAAAGCCACGTTCGTGAAGAGATCGCCCAAACGGGCCACACCAGCGTTCCGGAGCAAATTTCGAAACTGATTCGTGAAGGTCTATGCGCCTGCGACACCCGCAACCCTGCGGGGGTGTGCTGCCTGGGCGAAGTAAATAAGGCAGTAAAGCGCATTGCATCACTCTCCCATTCTTAGATACTTCAAGGCATTCTCGAATACCCGATGCCGATTAGTTCGCACATCATCCCTTGTTGGAATAACAAGCAGATCCGTCCTTAAAAACGAGTAAATCCTAACCTCTTTCCCTTCCCTCAAGTCCACCTCAAGAATTTCTCAAGTCGCCTGCGTAGGCTGTAGCAGTCGTGTTGTGCCTTGTTAAGAGACAGGTTTGTACTGATCTACGGCTAAAACCAAAGGAGCTTGCCATGAAATTCGCCCATTGTGTTCAAAAGCACCACTTGCTTCTGTTCACCTTACTATTAACAATCGCCTTTGCAGGGGCGATTGCTTCAAACAGCTTCTTCGGTTTCATGAACAGATCGGTTTTGGCTGCGTCACCCTCAGGCGGCACGGTCTCGCCTGCCAGTCCGACCGTCAACTACACAGGCGGTCCTTTCCCCGGCATTAATCAGACGAACTCAGCGGACAGCGCAACGATCACCTGCACTCCCGCTACCCCATGCGACGATTATGCGCTCGCGATTTCGCTGCCATCAGGCGACACGAACAGCTACATCTTCAACGTAACTGTGTCATGGACTGACAGACCGACAGCAACTAGTTCGCATAACGACTTTGACGTTTATGTTTACAACGCAAATGGGACCATTGTATCGGGAAACTCAGGAGCCACTTCAGCAAATCCGGAAAACGTGAGCGTCAGTGTGACTGGAGGTAGTTATAAGATTCGCGTGCTGCCGTTCGACGTGAATACAGGCTCAGGCGGCGATACGTACAGTGCCACCGTAACTTTGTCACCCGTTCCCGGTGCACCAACATTTCCTGCTCCACCACCGCCGGTTCCGGGTGTGCCCCGCTATCAGAATTACCCCGCACCAAACGGCCTGGGTACCACAGCCGGCGAGCCTTCCATCGGTGTTGATTGGGGATCGGGAAAGACTTTTATTGGTTCGAACACGCAGACTCTTCGAGTTACGTTTGACGATTCCTGTTCTTCGTCGGCGAAGACCACCTGGGATGATGTAAGTGCTCCGAATGCCGTTACCAGCCTGGATCCAATTCTCTTTACCGATCACAATGGACTGACAAGAGACAGAACCTTTACTTCGCAACTAACTGGTCAAGACAGTCTTTCCGCATTCACCGATGATGATGGTGAATCATGGACGCCGAGTCAGGGTGGCGGTATTCCATCCGGCGTGGACCATCAAACTCTCGGCGGTGGTCCATACCGCACTGACATGAGCGCGCTACCGCCTGTGGTACCGCCGCCGCATCCGCTTTATCCGCACGCAATCTATTATTGCTCTCAGGATTCAGTCGTGTCTTTCTGTGCTCGAAGCGACGATGGTGGGTTAACGTTCGGAGCCGGTGTGCCAATCTATAACGCAACCCAATGCGGCGGCATTCACGGCCATGTGAAAGTAGCGCCCGACGGCACTGTTTATGTTCCTGATAAGAGTTGCGGCGGCAAACAGGGATTCACCGTGTCTAAAGACAACGGTATCACCTGGACTGTTGTCACTGATCCAGCGAGTAAAAACACTAGTAAGTTAGTCGACCCATCAATCGGCATCGGCAAGAATGGAACTGTTTATTTCGCTTACGAAAGCGGAGCCGATGCCAGCGGCAGTTTTCCGCCGAAGGTTGCTGTTGCGCGACGGAATCCCGATGGCACCTATACCTGGTCCAACGATCAAGTACTGGGAGCGGAACTCGGAATCAAGAATGCTGTCTTCCCCGCGGCCACTTCCAGCGCCTTGAATCCATCAGCTGTCGACGCCGACGATAATCGCGCCGCCATAGCTTTCCTCGGTTCAACTGCTGCGGGTGATTACACGAACACGTTATTCCCAGGTAGTTGGCATCTCTTCATCTCCACAACCTTCGACGGCGGAGTGACGTGGAAGACAGTTGATGCGACACCAAACGATCCCGTTCAGCGGGGGTCGATCTGTACCCTGGGAACCGTGGATTGCGACCACGTTCCCGACGATCGAAACTTGCTGGACTTTATGGATGCAACCATCGACCGTGAGGGGCGCGTTTTGGTCGGTTATGCCGACGGATGCATCGGAGGTTGCGTCAACGGAACCGAGAACAGCTATACGGAATTGGCTACAATTGCCCGACAGTCAGGTGGTAAACGAATCATCTCGGCGTTCGATCCAGTTGAGCCAGCGCTGGCTGGCTCACCGCTTGTGACTGCGGTTTCTGATCAATCCGGTATTCACCTGTCGTGGCAAGCACCTGACAATGGCGGTTCAATGATTACCGGCTACAAGGTCTACCGCCGGCCCGATGGGAGTGCGCAAAGAACTCTGATCGCCAATCTTGGCGCGCAGACAACATTCGACGACTTCACAGCGGCTCCGGGAGTTAAATATTTTTACAGCGTATCGGTGGTGAATGCAGCCGGAGAAGGTCCGATATGTGAAGAGGTAACTCCGGTTCCCTTGCCTCCAGTTATCTCGTGCAGTGTGCCTGGCGCGAGCCTGGTCCAAGATCCAGCCGGCGACGCGAAGCCTGCAAATCCTGCTTTAGACATACGTGAGCTGTCTGTGGCTGAACCGTTCGATCCGGCAAATCCCAATGCCAGTAAATTGGTTTGGACTTTGAAGGTCGACAGTTTGGCGATCGTTCCAACGAACAATCAGTGGTACATCATCTGGGATTTTGGCAAAGGTTTGCGGAAGTATGTCGCGATGAAGACTGATGCGACTGGCGCGCCGTCTTATGAATACGGACATGTTGGTCCACCGCTATCGCCTACGAGTCCTGATCCTGATGCCAATAAACCTTTCCCCGAAGGTCCTGCTGACTCAGGCTCAATGTCAGCGGATGGGACCATCACGATCACGATTTCAAATAGCAAGATCGCTGATACGACCTTCAAGGGGGCAGGAGCGCCGAAGCGTGGTTCCACCTTGGCGAACATCAGCCCGCGGACGTTCAGCGGTACTGGCAACACGAATGTCACCGGGTCAACGGCCGCAGATAGTACCGCTAACACGCCTTCTTATACGTTGGTCGGCAACAGCTTCTGTCGTCCGCAAACCGCACCGACAGCTGTGTTGAATGCAGCGCCTTTGTCAGGTTCCGCTCCACTGACGGTGAATTTTGATGGATCGGGCTCTTCAGATCCCGACGCCGGAGATGCAATTGCGTCGTATACGTTTGACTTTGGTGATACGTATTTCGTGACGCAATCAAGCCCGACAATTTCCCACACCTACACGGCCAATGGTGTGTTCACCGCGAGGTTGTACGTTACTGACACGCGCGGCAAGGCTAGTAACTCGCCGGCTTCAGTCACGATCAATGTCAGCGCCGCGCCGACGCCGACGCCAAGTCCGACGGTGACATGTATCGACGACAACGATTCACGCATTGCTTACACGAACGGTTGGCATGCAATTAATTCCGCGAATGCGAGCGGCGGTCATTTCCGTTATCACTCCGGAGCGAGTGCCAACCACTTTGCGCGGCTGGCTTTCAGTGTGCCCACCGGCAGTACAGGAGCGATCACCTACTCGTTTGCAAAGAGTCCGAAAGGCGGCACGGCGGATGTTTATCTTGATGGTCTCTTCCAAAGGACGGTTAGCTATGTCGGGTCTGTGGGCTCGACCCAGGCACCTGAATTCAAGTCAGACTACAACATGCGAATTCCGGGTATTGGCGCTGGTGCTCACACACTGGAGATAAGGAACATGACAGGTGTGGTCTATGTCGACGGCTTCTGTCTCGAGAATTCTAGTTCCAGTGCGCAGCCGGCCTCCGGACCGGGAAACACGACTAACGAGTCTGGCAGCGTTTCGGCCGGACAGACGTCCACCACGAATTACGCAATGCCGTCTGGGGCGAAGGAGATTTCAGTAGTTGCGGAATCCAGTTTGAATATTCCATTCAAGCTGGTGCTGGTTAATCCTTCGGGTTTGACGCTGCAGACGGTCGACGCTGCGAACGGCATGGCAGTGGTCGACACTGCTGTAACACCAGGCGGCACTTATGTGATTAAGGTCGTGAACCTCAGTGTTGGCCCATTGCAGTTCACAACCACAACTACGCCTTTGGTGCAGCGTTAGGTTGCGTGAAGACAGACACCACCGGCTTCAGTCACGAAGCCATGCCGCACAACAGACGGCAGAGCTGTTGCCAACGTAGCACTTTTGGTTGCGACCCAAGCCGTGCTGTGTAGTCTGTGGACACTCTTTAACCGTCAATGGAGAATCGTGATGCGATCTCCCGGCCTGAGCACGGGGTCGGCAGCGTTTCCCGATTCAATGTCGCTCAAATCGAAACGCGTTCGTACCACGGAGCCCTGACCATCGTCGCGAGTAATCTCTGCGACGTTCGCTTTCGATGTTGCGCCACCTGCCGTGATGACCGCTTGCATAAGAGTTAAGCCAATGCGGTAGGTTTTCTCACCCGGAAACTTTACTTTCCCGTCGATGAAGAACGACTGGGTGACGTTTGGTTGAAGCGTAACGATGTCTCCTGGGCGGACCAGGAAATTCATATCGCTTGTACGGTTCAAATCGGTCTCAAGTATCTCATCTCGTCCGTTACGTACGACCGTAACTCTTCCTGCTTCAGGTTTGGGCTGCGCATCGGCCAACACGACAACCAGCGGAACAGCCTCATGTTTCAAAAACTTCGTACCCGGATCTTTTACGAGCCCACTGACTACGATCGCGTGACTGGCATAATCAAGAACTCCAATGAAAACCTTCGGATTGTCGATCGTGCCGCGCTGCTTCAAGTCATTTTCGATCTTCGCGCCGATTTCCTCTACTGTTAGACCTCTCACTGCTAAAGGTTGACTAAGGTTAGGGTGTTCGAGCAATCCGGCTTGCGTCACCGCAAAGGCCGTTGTTTGCTGAGATTGAGAATTGGATAGGCGAACGTCCAGAACATCTCCTGGTCCGACATGGTAGGTGTTAGTTAGCGGAGCCTCCGCAGTAGATGGCGTAGACAAAGCCGAGACAACGCTTTTGGTTTCAACTGTCGCTGATGATGGTGTGACATTCATCGGAAGTGGCAGCTCTCCTGCTTTTTGTTTCAGGGCGGCAATGGCGTCGCTATTCAACTGCGGTGTGGGGGCATCAGGTTGTTGCGTTCGGTTTTGTTCTGAACGAAACAGTTCCACTGGAGGAGCCTGTGCACTGGTTGCTTGGAGTGTGCTGCTGATGATGGCAGCTGCACTTTTGACAGTTCCGACGGCTTTTTGCTGTTGCTCTGGTGGCAATAATCTCTTGGGATCTGCTCTAAACAGTTCCACAGGAAGAGACGGTGTATTGGTTGATTGCCGTAGAGTGCTGTTAGCAATCGCAGCTGCACTTTTGACAGTTCCGACGGCTTTTTGCTGTTGATCTGTTTGTACCCTGTCGGGTTGTGTAGCCGCCATCTTTACTGGAGCGGAAACTAAGGTCGCTCGTGGCGATTGGTTGTTTTTTAAGTCTTGCGGCTTGGCATTCGGCGAGACATTAGGCACTGCGCGTAGCGGGGGTTGGGGAGCAGAATTCAATGTTCTCGCGCCAGCATTTGCGTTGTCTTGTTGCGTAGCTCTCGTTTGGACATTTGTGGGACTAGCGCTTATGGATGCCGCGTTTTTACGCGGCTCGGGTCGTAAGATTGTTAGTGATACCAAGCCCGGTGTCCTCACATTATTTCCATTTGTTTGTTCCGGTTTGGTTCCTGGGCCAGTTGGACTTATGTCGGTATTAATGCGTCTTGTCCGATTCTTCTGAAGTACCTCTTGTCGTTCACGTTCTCTTGCGGCCCTCAGTGCGATCGCGTGACGAAGATTGCCGCTCGCATTGTCCCATTGCCGCAGCTTGAAGAACGCACGACCCAGCGCCGAATAGGCATCGGCGTAATCTGGATCTAGTTTTACGGCGCGCTGAAAACGCTCAACGGCTTCTGATACTTCTCCCATCTCGACGCGCTTGACTCCTTCGTCGTACAAACTCTTAGCCTCGGGGTTTGGCTCGAAAGAAGCAGACGTCACCGTCGTCCGGTCGGTTTGATACGTCACATTTGTCTGCCGTTGTTTTTGAGGAGGCGCTGCTTGCCCTAGCACCGGATCAGAGGGAAAGACATATAGCACGAAGACAAAAACAAAAAACGACTTGTACATATTCCCCCTTGTAACGAGCAATTCCATTCGTGGAGACGATCGGGGAATTCTTCATCGGGCGGGGAGAAGTTTGACAGGCGATGTGTTTATAGCACTTCTGCTCCTGAGATTCCATGACCAGGAGCAGGAGCAGCAGGCAGGTGCAGATGAGGGATGAAGGATGAGGGATGAAGGATGAAGGATGAGGGATGAAGGAAGGATGAACGGAGACTTCATCGCTGATCGATCCTTCATCCCTCATCCTTCATCCTTCATCCTTCATCCTTCATCCGTGCTTCAAAGGATGTTCACCGCCCGACCCGCCAGCAAGGCAAGGACCAACAGCGAAATCAATGCTTGAATCATCATCAGAATCTTCGCCCACCGCGAAAGCACAGGGACGTCAGTCGGCGAAAATGCGGTGCTCGTGTTGAATGCCAGGAACAAATAATCAACGAACTTTGGTTCCCAGTCGTGTTCACCGGCCGCCAACTTGGCCTCGGGGTGCATTGTCATCTGAGGAAACAAGAACGCTCCATCAGTATGGCCAGGGGTTAGAGCCCGTTGATGTGGCCCACCTCCATCTAACCGCCAGTACCAGGAAGCAAAGACGAGAAAGTTCGCTACCCAGAGCGCAGCAGCAGAACGCAGCAGTTGCTGAGGTGTCACGTTGTGGTCCACCACATTCATAATAAGCAGTGCCAACGACAAGATCAGACCCACGGTTACTATGCCGTTCAGGATGTAACCTAGAAATTGACTCAGCAAATGATTATGGCGGCGTTGAGAGATCTCTATAGGAACGAGCAGGCCTACGACTGTTGCAGCAAGGAACCAGCGGGGAGCGCCAGCCACCAGCCTTGTTGGCAACGCCGCATACAAACCTCCGATTGCCAGCATTGCCACAAAGGCGGGCCAATGTGGTTCATGCTGCTTGGCATCTCTGCTAACTACGCCCATGGCTCTCTATACATCTGGTTACGTTGTACGTCCGAAACTATACTGGCTGGTCCAGCGATCATCAAAAGACCACCGTTTCACACCGGTGGTGCCTTAATTTCGACTCATTAGAGGAAGACACTTCTTTTGTGGAGACCACCGAGTTCAGTTCGGTGGTTCTTCAATTTTGGCCTAATTAAGTGGAAATTGATGCTCCACCGACCTGAAAGTCGGTGGTCTCTTGTATCGTCATCGGGAATTCGAGGTTAGGTGAAAAGTAAAGTACCACCGGTGGTAAAACCGGTGGTCTTTCGGGTTCTTACACAGTCTCTAAAGCCTGGGGTCGAATGAGAACCTTTAATCAACTTTCATTAGTCCGTCGTCTTACTCTCAACATGCGAACGGCTGCGAGGACAGCAATCGCGATTGAAGATCCCAGCCCAAGCCAAAACCAACCAGTCACGCCTACTCGTATAAAACCTGCGTGATCTTCAAACTTTAATCTTTCGCGATTCATTAAATAGGCACTCAACAGTGCCGAGACTAAGCTGAACAGCGCCGATAACTCACGACGCTCTTTCCATGCTCTGAGTCCGAGGAACAATACTGTCAGCATGAGCAATGGTATAAGCCAAAGTGCGTGGCTTCCATCTCGTGCAAGATCAATTCCACTCGCGCTCTCTCTAGTTCCGCCGCAGCTCAGTTGGATCCAAGGCAGGAAAAAGCATATTAAGACGATTAACGCTGCCGAAATTGTGGCTCGTCTGTTATCCATGAGGGTGTCAAAGGAGTAGTAACAGTACGGCTACTACTCCTTAACCAAAATTCGGCTCATTCATTTAGTACCTCGGCTCATTCATTTAGTACTTAGAGCCTTTCGTCTTTACCATCTTCGGATTTTGAGATTGGGCCTTGTCATTCGAAGCGGTCGCCGGAGTTCCAGTTAATTGATCCTCTACCATTAGCGCCTGAAGCTTTGGCATTCCTTTAGTATGACCAGCAACTATGATCGTGTAGTACTTGCCTTTCTCAAAATTCGCGTTTGGAACAGTCAGAACTGGTTTATCCTGACCTTCCTGACGAACCTCAAAAGTGGTCTTCGTGGGATCTAAAGCCGTATAACGAGTGTTGCTCTGGAAGTTAACCCCGGAGAAAACCTTCTTGTTTGCCGACTTGTCCACGATATCGACTTCACCCGCATCAGGCGAAGCATTTATCACGCGCACCTCAGCCTTATTATCCGGCGGAGCGGTGATGTTGTCGTCGATGATTGAAACAGTGGCCTTGTCGTTCTGATTTGGCAGAATCAAAATCGTGTAGTGTTTGCCTCCACTGAGACCTTCACTATTCTCTGCGATTGGTTGCTCGTTATCTTTCCCTGCCTCACGAACGCGGAAACTATGACGATTGTCTGAAAGCTCCTTGTAAGGCGTAACGCTCTTGAAAGAAACTCCCTCAAACACCTTTTGATCATCAGCGAACACGTCTATTGCCTTCGTACCAGGAACTGCATTTATTACACGGACCAACGCGTTATCGCGCTGACTAGCTTCCTTCGCTGGTGGTGCGGTTGATGTTCCTGAATCCGACTTGGATATTACCGGCTGTGTCTGCTTCGGTTCACTGGAACACGCCGCGGCCAGGAACAGAGCCGCCAGCAGCAGACCGAACTTCACTTGCTTACTCATGACTTCCCCTTTCTAAAA
>DATBSH010000132.1:0-7877 GCA_036559885.1 Pyrinomonadaceae bacterium | reverse complement strand
TTCTCTTCATTCTCCCATTAATTCGGCTGAGAAAGATGGTTAAGGGCAAGTTGCGTAAGGCGGCGGCCCGTGCTCTATCGCTCGGTTCTGCAACTGCAGTCGGTAGAAGGCAAGCTTCTCATTCGTGGCCGTGTAGATGGGATCGGTGATGCCCCACAAGTAGTCCGAGGCATCGCTATCCGTCAATATCGCGGTTGGGTCGCTCTGCACGCCCTTCCACGTTGTCTTGGAAACCGGCGTAGCGAAGAGCGCTGGATCGATCACCATGTCTTGCTTTTGAAATAAACCAGGGCCACGCATACATAGCGTCGGCGCTACGTGCCAATTCCACCACACCTCGCAGTCTGGATGGTTCTTCGTGCTGACATACAGATTGCCCTGGATCCACACCTTCTTTGGCGTCACATTCATGTTGATCATCAGTCGGCACATCTCATGCGCGCGCGCCCAGCAGCCATCATCGGGGTACAGGAAGGGAATGCATGGTGCCGGAACGGTGAGAGGGTTGCAGCTGGTAGCGTTCATTGCGTCGAAGATCTGCTTGACCTTGGTCGCCGAAATGCAGCGGAACCACCACCACGGCCACCAGGACCAGTGCCATATCCGCCACCACCACGGCCAAGGTAGCCTCGGGGGAAACTCTCGGTCAGGAAAAGGCGGGCCATCTGGCCCCGGACGATAGCTGCGGACATCGATGATTTCGTGGGCGTCGTTCTCGGTCAAGATGACCGGAGCACCTGTGCGCAGTGCTTCGCGTAACTGCCGCTCCATCTCGTCGAAGTCTGGAGCACCGCGCCTCAGGACATGTCGCCCGTGTGAAAGATCGAGTTGGACACCGAGCACGCCGACATCGATCGGCCGGATACCGGCGACTCGCGTTACATGTGGAATGAGCAGCCGTGTGATCGCCGACGTCGCCGGATCGACCTCTACATAGACCGGCAGGCGCTGCTTACGCAGTCCGTCAAGGATCTGTGCGAAACCGGCGGACCGTGGATCGGCGGGGTCGAGGCGGACTCGGCGTTCGCCCTCCAACTCCACGGAGAGGCCGCGATCGGCGCGTAGCATTTCGGCAGGTGGACGATCAAGCGGCGGCTCAAATCTTATAACACTTGAAACAATTGCATTAGGGTTCGGCATTTCTAACCTCCGAAAATCGAGCCCAAAGGTTCCAAGCTCCTGTAGCCAAAAGTTGCGGTACAGTAGGCCAACTGTCGAGGGAAAGACAACCCATGAATCGTTTGAAATTGATCGCTATCCTGCTCCAGTGCTGGTGGCCATATCCCTCAATTTTCCTCACAACGGTTGTCCTGATAATCCCCGACTATGACCACTTCATAGGGTAGGTTCCACGACAATACGTTGGGGTCATTTGCACCTTCGCGCGCTCGGAAAGAAACAAGTGAGAGGTTAAGACGCGGCATACCGAGTAAAAGCATGCACTGCCCTTCCTTGAGCTTTCGGACATTAGTTTCAGGTTTGGTTCCCGCAACAAAAACCATCCGCCGCTTGCGCACAATAGTTTCGCCATCAACTTCTTTAACGTCGGCGAACACGGTTAATCCATCTTCAAGTACATGAGTGGGGGACTCGCGGAGCCGAATTCTAAACTTGACGTAGTTATAGCCAATGCTTCCCATGGTAATTGTTGTCGAATCCGTCCCAGGAGATATTTGGGACCGGACATTTTCATAGCGTTGGAACGCATCGGTTGCTTCCTTTGGCTTATACACTGGAAGGGGGACAATTGGGGTCAAGTCTGGAGTTGACTAGTTACCCTTATCTGATAGTTCTTATCCATGTCCCGTCCACTGAGAATTCAGTTTCCCCAAGCGGTGTATCACGTCATGAACCGGGGAGCGGCACGACAATCCATGTTTGTCGAGGACGCCGACTATCAAGCCTTTCTCGACACTCTCACCGAAGCCCATCGGCTGTGGGGAATCGAAGTCTTCGGCTACTCTTTGATGGCGAACCACTACCACCTGTGTCTTAGAACACCGAAGGGCAATCTGTCCCGGGTGATGCGCCATGTGGATGGAATCTACACCCAGCGATTCAACCGGCGCCATCGGCGCGACGGCACGCTGTTTCGGGGCCGCTACAAGGCCATCCTGGTTGATGCCAATGAGTATCTGGCCGCGGTGCTCCGGTACATTCATCTGAACGCGGTAGAGGCAGGAATGGTGACAATGCCGCAGGACTACCGCTGGGCAAGCCACCGGTATTATGTTCAGGCAAAAGGAGCGCCGAGTTGGCTCACCACCAAAGAGGCAGTGGAGCAGATCGGGGGGAGACAAGCGTTTCATGAGTTTGTGCTATCGGGAAACGAGGAGTCGCTGAGGCAGTATTATGAAGCGCAGCGTCAGAGTCCGATACTAGGCAGCGAAGAATTCATCGAGCGGGTCATACGGCCGGGCGCGCCAGCCACTCGGGAGCATCCACGCTATGAGCGCCGGGTCATACAGGTGGGACCGGAGCGTGTGATAAATGAAGTCATGCGTCAGTACAACGTAGCGCGGGAGGAGATATTTCGCGGCATGAGGGGACGAGAGAATGAGGCGCGGAAAGTAGCGCTATATTTGGTAAAGCGGTTTTGCGATCGGACGCTGTCTGAGCTGGCGGAATATTTCGGAATCGGTAATTATTCGACAGTGAGTTGGAGTTGCCGCGCGATACAATCCAAGATGGCTAAGGAGAAGAAGCTTCGAGATCGGATTGACAAGATCAGCGCCAGTATTCATCAACTCCAGACTTGACCCTACTAGCGCCTTTTGGGAATCTTGCGTGACCGAATGATCGAGAGACCTAGTTGAAACGCTTTACGACGAATAAATTTTGGACAACTTTCGTTGGTAGCCTTGGCGGCGGAGGCCCTGGCAAGCTGTTGACCAAGACCCCCGTCGGCCAAATTTATTGTCCTGCCGTGCCGATGACGACGGTGACGGTTATAACTACAGACGTCTCACGATCCTATGCTACCCACACCTCCTCGACGTTTAGTCCATGTTAGGGTGGCCGTTGTTGTCAGGACAGACATGTCTCAGGAATCCCGGATCGCCTTTTTTGCCTTGCCCGTGAGCGGGTGCGCCAGGACCGCGGCATAGTCCGGGGTCATCGTTCGTGGTTGTGAATACGGCGATGCAGCCGTTTGAGCCGCCGCAAAGGGTCGTGGCAGCTCTGTTGCCCGGGACGTACACCTGGTTCTTGACCGGGTCAGCCGCAACCGAATGGGAGCCTGCGGCTGTCGTCGGGCTGGCGTCCTCGACATCGGGATCCCCACTCTGGTCAACGACGCCGAGTATCGGACCCGGCGTGGGCAAAGGGAGGTTGTGGTTACTGCCGGCAAGGAAGTAATGGTTGTCGCCAGGATTGTACCAAACTTCGTCGTTACCGTTCAGACCGGGTAAGTTATGGACCAGGTCACCGTCGAGTTCGTTGATAATCACCGATCCCTGCCCTGCATTGCTGCAGCCGAGAAGGATTTCGCGGTGCGGGCCAATTGCCAGTCCTTGGGGTCCGAGACAATCGGCGGTGGCTTTGGTCGTCCCGGAGGCTGCGACAAACCCAAAGTCAATGGGAAAGACCTTTTCGACCTTCATGGATGATGGGTTGATCTCCAGCACGGCACCGGGCGTCGTGTTCGCCCCAGTGCCGCTCACTTCCGGGATGGCGAGATAGAATTTTCGCGTCCGCGGGTTCCACTGGCACTGCTCGATGCCGTTGGTGGCGTTGACATTCTGCGCATCGCGGTCTGTGCCGTCCAAACGGAGCTTCCCGACGACCTGGAAGGTCTCGGTGGAGATGAAGGTGAGGAACAAGTCTAACTCATTGTCGTTCGCTACGAGGACCAGGTGATGCTGTGGGTCCTCACACAGCTCGTCGGCCCTTCTTTGTCCGCCGTTATCGATGGTGTGAGTTACTTTGCCCGTCTCGAGGTCAATGACCTGTATACGGCTCGTTTGCGTTGCAGGGTCTGTAGGCCCACATGCGCCACACAGAACCCCATCGGCTGCCCACACTTCGCTGTGGTCATTCGCCGTGATCACGCCGTTCGGGCCCGACGTGTCGGCGCCGGGTTGAACGCCGACGAATGAGCCCTTTGCAAGCTGGGTTATCGTGTTATTACTTGTTTTGACCTGATCGATCGTTGCATTGGTGCGGTCGGCCAAGAAGTAGAGCCCGAGCTTCGGATCGACAAAGCCGATGTCGAAAGAATTGAGGCCGCCCGGCACGGTGATTGTAGAGGTTTTTGAAAAAGTCTCCTCCGCGAAAGCCGTTCCGTGAACTATCGTTGCGCCGGATATTAGTAAGGCCAACAAAATAAATACCGCATATTTTATGCACACATTTCGTGCGAGCTTCATATTTCTCTCCTTTGAGAAGTAATCTGGAGTAAATTCTTAGCTGACTGTCAAACACTCAAGGAGACAACGAAGAGTCAGCCAGGTACGGAATCTCGCGGTAGGCTTACGTGATAAAGATGATTCCGAGCTTTCTCTAGACGGGACAAAGCACGTATCTCGGGAGTTTGGAATCGAGCGTAGTCTGGTGGATCGTTTGGGGTGAACGTGCGGTCGCTGGTCAGACATTCGACACGTTCGGGGAAAGGATCAACGCGGGGAGATGCCGCGATGTCACCCTCTATCGCCAATCGGTCGAAGCATTTGCTTAACGACCCCAGGTTTGAACCGTCGAGATCAAGGATGTTGAACGCAATGAAAGCAAATACGAAGGGCATGCTCGCGATACACGCGAGCCGCCGCAGATTTCGGGTAGATCCAAATCGGATTGGCTTCATCGGTGTCGGTCCAACCCTATGTTGTGTCGCTTCTTCTGGCTCCAACTCCTATAGTACCGATGCGGTCACTCTGTCAACCGGCCCAAACGCGCGACCCACACGGTTGAAATCGACGCGGATGCACAGCATCTTATCTTTGATCGCCGCATCCAGAGCACCTGTAATTCACCTCACTGCACGACTTTTTGGGGGTTTGAATCATTTTGACCGGTTCCCCGGACAGGAACGCAGCCATCGGTGTGCCCGCCGCAATCAGCGACTTCCAGTTACGCTGCTCTGCGCTTTGGCACATCGAGATCTGCAAACGTCGCGCTGCCCTCTACGTCGACAAAATCCTTAAAGGCACCAAGCCTGCCGATCTGCCTGTGGAGCGGCCGACGATGTTCGAGCTGGTGATAAATCTCAAGACGGCGAAGCAGATCGGCCTGACGATTCCGCCCAACGTGCTGGTGAGAGCGGATAAGGTGATCAAGTAACCAAGAGACGGTGCCAGGATGGAATTGAATTCTCCGTCGGCTAAATCCTGCGGGGTTCACCTGACGCTCCGTACAGGTCAACCGAGTGCGTCTCTCGATGCGCCGTGCTTTATATAAACCGCTACAGCATTTTGTTGCGGTGCGGCGTTAGTCCAATGCGTTTCATTCGCACTCGGTTTAGACTTGGTCGGGCTTGATTGCTTCCAGTTTTGGAGGCTAAAACGCCATACGTTAGGCCTTCCGTTCGGTGGAGGCTATTATGAACTTGGAAGATCTCGCAAAACGCATTCGAGACGCATGCTTGAAGCTGCTCTTGGTGCCACTCATGCCCAATCTCGATTGGCAGTAGCAATGCCTCTGTTGTTTCAATCTACGAGAAAATTGTTCTGCCAAAGCTGTCTGTAAAAGCGAACTATCAGTATGATTTTCGTCTCGCGTTTTTTGAATACAACATGAGGTGAACATGAGAGACAACCATCGGGAATCAGGACCGAATGCGCCAGGGGGTGAGCGGGCAGGACGGACACCTGAGCGGGTCAGCCTAGCGGGATCAGGACTGTAATCATCGCAGCAAGTTTTACCTAGCGTTGTCGGGATGTACTTCGTCTCAGGTTTTGAAGCATTCGCAATTGTTCCGGTCGAATAATTACCTTCGGAAAATCGGTCAATTTATTATTATCGAGATATAGGTACTTGAGTCTTGTTAGGTTAGCCATCTCCCGCGGAAGTTCCGTGAGTTCGATATTGTGGGATAGTTCAAGCGTTTCAAGATCGTGAAATCGACCAATTCGAGGGGGCAACGAAGAGATACCCTGTAACGACAAATGACATACTCCTTCGGCCCTATCGGGTAAGACACTGCTTGTAAGTGTGAGTACATCGCAGCCAAAGGACGCGGCGACGCACTCTACACCGCGATTGATCGCAAAGATCAGCAGAACAGCCAGAAAACTCCTCTTTAGAGTTGTAATCATCACCCTGCCTGGCCGGACAAGATAGTTAGCAGATATATTGCCCTGTAAATTGCACTTTGACTTCCGGTCATAGTGGCGTGATTCTCCGATGGCTCTAAATGGAATAGCCTGGCTAGCCACCCATGAGTTTACGTAGAGGTTATCCGTTCCGAGTACTGGTCGAGCATCGCGGGCCCTAAACGGCGTCTGCGAGCCGGTACAGCACCGCTTCGGTTTCCTCGAATCCAAGACATGCATCGGTGATGCTCTGACCGTACGTTACGGGTGCATTCTGACGCCCAGCGACAAGATGGCTCTCGATCATCAGCGCTCGAATGGGCGAAACTCTTAGGTTCTCCATGATCGCGTTCGCGACGTCAATCTGCCGGGCCGCATCCTTCTCGGCGTTGCCGTGGCTGCAGTCCACCATGAGGGCCTCGGGAAGCTCGACCGCGCGAAGCAGTCGAACCGCTCTTTCGATGGAGGCAGCATCGAAGTTGGGCCCCGATTCACTACCACCACGGAGCACGAGATGAGCGTAGGGATTGCCGGTGGTTTCCAGGATGGCAGGTGCGCCTTCCTTGGTGAGAGACGGGAACAGGTGTCGGCTGCGCGCGGCCTGTATCGCGTCGACGGCCACCTGGACGTTGCCGTCTGTGCGGTTCTTGATGCCGACCGGCATCGACAAACCCGACGCCAGCTCTCGGTGTATTTGGCTCTCCGCGGTGCGAGCTCCGATCGCACCCCAGCTGATGAGGTCGGCATAGAACTGGCCAAAGGTCGTATCGAGAAACTCAGTCCCGGCGGGAACCCCCACCTCCAGAACATCGGCGAGCAATTGCCGAGCTAGGCGTAAGCCCTTGTTGATTTGGTAGGACTCATTTAGATCCGGATCGTTGATGAGTCCCTTCCAGCCCACGACCGTTCGCGGCTTTTCGAAGTAGACGCGCATGACAATGAGAAGCGCATCGGATAGCGCGTCGGCGATCGGCTTGAGTTTGGTTGCGTACTCGAGCGCGGCCTTGGTGTCGTGTACGGAGCAAGGCCCGACTACCACGAGGAGCCGCGCATCCTTGCCGTCGAGAATCGCCTCGATCGCTCGGCGCGCCTCGTATACTTTCGTTGACGCGGTGTCCGTGAGAGGGATCTCCTCGGCGAGTATAGCCGGTGCGAGCAGCGGCCGGGTTTTGACGATACGTAGATCGTCAGTCTTCATAGCCCGGTTCGCAGTCAGAAAGGACCGAAGAATTTTCGAGACAGCCGCGCGTCACCGCCCTTCGAAAACCCAAGGGACTGGCGGAGAGATAAATTGGACGACTATCTCGCATCTTGGATAGAGAGTACCCGAGTACGTGAAATTATGTCAACCAAGTGCTAGCGCCCGTAGTGTCTGCACCGCAGCCTGTTCCTGCAAAAAAGGCGGACCTTAACTCTCTCTCAAGACGCAGATCTGAACAGAATGGCCTTGCTAATTCCGAAATGCTTCAGATTTTGAAAATTACCGGCTGCCAGCTTATTGCTTAATTCCATTATTGTGACCCCAGGATTGAACTGAACGGATAGGTTTTAACCTGAATGCGAGCGCAGAACGATCGGGCGAGGGCAATGAGAGTCGGAGGCATTCAGGATAAAACCCGTTGGACTAAA
>DATBSH010000131.1:0-7812 GCA_036559885.1 Pyrinomonadaceae bacterium | reverse complement strand
CTGAAAGGGTTTCAGCGTGTTGCTTTGAAGCCGGGAGAGAAACGACGCGTCGAATTTGTGCTGGGCCCGGAACATCTCGGCTTCTACAATCGTGATCTGAGATTTGTCGTCGAGCCCGGCGAGTTCAAGATCATGGTAGGCGCAAATTCGGAGGACGTGATTGAGACGAGTTTGACTGTGCAGTGATGTTCGACGCGGTGCGTTGTTCCACATAGATTCTACTCTCTGCGTAAACCTCCGCGTGCTCTGCGTTTCAGCGGTTTTTCCATAAGCGCTCCGAAACTCTCAAGAAGCAGCACCTACTAATGCTTTCATCATTCTCGTCCTAAACCTGGTTTCTTTAGTGTTTGGGAAGGCCCATGGAAAACCGCCGAGACGCAGAGGACGCGGAGGTTACGCAGAGAGTTTGAATTTGCACACGACTTCTGAGCCAATACGCAGTAACTGTGTATATCTGAGTGTTGCGGTCAATTGACCCGAACCCAACCACCGATAAGAGCCAAGAAGAATCTGTGAACCGTTTTAGAAAATATCCTCCCACCGCGTTTGGTTTGGTAGTTCTTATATTGGTGTTTGGGCAACCAAGCCTAGCCTCACAGCAACAATCACTGTCAGCTAAAGATCACGCCGTCCTTGAAGATCTCCAGCGCCGCTCATTTCAATATTTTTGGGAACAAGCTGATCCGAACACGGGCTTGGTCGCCGACCGAGCTCGCACCGACGCCTCACTGTTAGACGAAAACCATCGCAACGTAGGCAGCATCGCGTCGACCGGGTTTGGGCTGACTGGTCTTTGCATTGCCGCAGAGCGAGGCTGGATCGAACGGGCTAAGGCGCGTGAACGTACTCGCAACACGCTTCACTTCTTTGCCGAGCGCGCATACGAGCAACACGGCTGGTTCTATCACTGGCTGGATATAAAGACAGGTGAACGTCGATGGAACAGTGAAGTCTCCTCGATCGACACGGCGTTACTGCTTGGCGGCGTTCTCACAGCGCGTCAGTGCTTCCGTGACGATCCGGAAATCAGCAGACTGGCGACCAAAATCTACGAGCGCGTAGACTTTCGTTGGATGCTTAATGGTGATCCGCTGCTTTTGTCGCACGGTTGGAAACCAGAGACAGGTTTCCTGAGATCACGCTGGGACACCTACAGTGAAGATCTGATTCTTTATCTGCTGGCAATTGGCTCGCCCACACATCCGATTTCATGGCGCTCATGGTACGCGATATGGCGCGACCGTTATCGCTACGAAGGCTACGCTTACTTCACAACCATTGGGGTCCCTCTTTTTATGCATCAGTACTCCCATGCCTGGGTCGACTTTCGCAATCGCAGGGAGGGGCTCAGTGATCGCATTGACTATTTCCAAAACTCAATCAATGCGACATTGGCGCATCGCAAGTTCTGCATCAACCTAGCTCATGAGTTCCCCGGTTATGCGCCGAATCTCTGGGGCATCACCGCGTCGGACAGCGCCAAAGGCTATTTAGCATGGGGTGGTCCACCGCGGGATCCGGCAATCGACGGCACGATTGTGCCTGCCGCAGCGGGCGGGTCACTGATGTTTACGCCGGAGTTGTCGATCGCGGCTTTGAAAACAATGCGCGACAAATTCGGGGATCGAATCTATGGGCGCTACGGGTTCGTCGACGCGTTCAATCCAAATACGAATTGGGTAAACAGCGACGTAATCGGGATCGATGTGGGGATAATACTTTTGAGTGCTGAAAATGCACGCAGTGGAAATGTGTGGCGTTGGTTTATGCGAAACCCGGAAATGCCCCGCGCGCTGCGGATGGTGAAACTTCTGAAGTATCAACGAGCATCGAAATCACCAGCAAGGGTGGCACGAGTGCGCTGGAGAACAACAAAAATATCCACAGATTACGCAGACTCCAGTTCACTTCGCTCCGATGGCCTGTCCGGGCGACACAGCAGAACCCACAACTGATCAAGGTGGCTGCCTTAGGTGAAAATCTGTGTAATCTGCGTAATCTGTGGATGGTTTTTACACGTACTGACTCAGATCGATCACCCACGCGTCAGGGATTTGGCGTGCAAGCAAATAGGATTTGAGGTCTACCCATCTTTCAACGCGATCCAGTACCGAGGAGTCGGATGTAATTGCAACGGCTGGAGATGAGATGATTATTGAATCGGGATTGAAAACTACCTCGACTCGCCACGGCCAGTGATGCCGAACAGCAAGGTCGTTGATTTTTGCGGCAAGCCGCCCGCTGTTGGATACAGGCCGGTCAAGTAGCCACAGGGCTGACGTTACCCCCAGCGCTTTCAATGCTTCACCGATCATCGAGATTGCTCGGTCTGTTTCTTCGACGGATCTATAAGAGCCATGAACACTCGAAAGGTCACGAACGCAATCATCAACGCCGACGAACAAAGGACCTCTGCTGAGGGCCGCTTCGATTGTGATCATTAGATTAAAGCCGTCGATGACCACAGACTGGTCGCGTAGTCCATCGACTGATACTGCGTGCTTCTTTCGTCGGAGTCTGTCCTCCTCGGAACATGACGCACGACCTACAGCTAGTCGCTGCCGCTCACGAAGTCCGTAACGGTCGCCTACCAGTTTGAGAGAAGAGGTAATGTTGTAACCGCGCGAGAGAAGCCATGAAAGTTCGTCAACGGCTCGACGAAGTTTGGGTAGTTGATCTGGACGGAAGAGCTCTTGGTCAGATGGATGAGCACCTCGATGGTGGCGAGTATCTGGACTCATCGATCCTTCTGCTCCACCACGAATCCTATCTGCTCAAGCCGTGAAGTTATAGTCGTGCGCGGCGCCCTGCTACGTAGATAAACAAGGCTACTCCACCTAACACCACTAGCAAGCCAGAAGCAAAGATGGTGACCAAGCGTGGAGACGGAATCCAGGACGTCAGCGACAGCGATTGTTGTGTGGGTAATGCGCTCTCCTGATATGCAAGGGCCTGAGCATTCGCAATCGCGGATTCCAGTTGCGTACGGTGGTTCTCAACAATTTTGAGCTGACCAAGTACGCCGTCTCTCTCAATTGTTAGTTGTCGGCGACGATACTCACGCAACTCCTCAGGTCTCGTTGAACCGATACCAGCCAATGAGTGCTCGATATTCTCCGGCTTCAGCTCTATTTCCAGCTGAGCCGCCCGCGAACGCAACATTTCCTCTTTCGTCTGAACCTCAATCATTTGAAGTCTCAGTTGATCGAGGTGTTCCGCAGCACTCGACTGCTGCCCAGAAACGAAACCAGCTGTTATTGAGACCAAGAACAGCGCAACAGCAAAACTCAAAATACGTTTCATAAGCCTCCTTTGAGCGCCCCGGACAAATGAAGTTTTGTGAATTCTAAGCCCACAGCGACTTGCTGTCCAACAATCGCTGCAATAAGACCCATAGCTTTGCCTCAAAAGTCGGATCTAGCTCGAGGCAGGAATGTTTTGGTTCGTGTTGGTTAGTGTGACTTCGTGGATCGTCTCTAGTTTTCTGGACAAAAGGAACGATCCACGAAGTCACACGAACTAAACACGAAACTCGTTACCACCGAAATCGACTTTTGAAGCAAAGCCAAGACCGATAGGACCTGCGGATATTCAATTCTTGTCGAAAATGGGATTTCACAGTTTCGATTATGAAATTGCGTTTGCGCGTCTGCGGCTTCTTTCTTAACCGCGCGTCGTGTAATTTCGGCATAAACTAACCACCCGAGAAAACAGGAGTTGCCCAAACTGCCGTTGGCACAGGCCTTGATCTATTAGTTGCGCGGAAAATCGTAACTAACACTCGAAAATCCGTACTCGTCTCCAAAAGAGTTGCTTTTCACGATCACTACGATAACCGGCCGTGAAGAACAACGACTGACTTTAGGTAAACAACATGCGGTGATTTACAGTGATTTCCCTCCACACAACTGATCTACTCCATCCTCGCACGTTAATCGCGGATGACGACCTCGACATTCTGACAGCATTGCGACTGCTGCTGAAGAGCGAGGGCTACGAACCGGAAACTGTGTCGTCGCCGGCAGCGGTGCTTAAAGCAATTGAGCGTTCGCAGTTCGACGTTGTGTTAATGGATCTCAATTATGCGCGCGACACCACTAGCGGCCGCGAGGGCATCGATCTGATATCACGCATTCACGCAATCGATCCTTTTTTGCCGATCGTTGTGATGACCGCATGGGGCACTGTCGATCTGGCGGTTGAAGCAATGCGCCACGGCGTTCGTGATTTTGTGCAAAAGCCCTGGGACAACCCCAAACTTCTGGAGACAATTCGCAAGCAGGTAAAGCACGCGCGGGTGCGCCGGAATGTTGAAAGTCAACTGGCGAGAGGCCGGCGTAGCGACACTCAATTAAAGCGGGAGTTGGCCGAAGCACGTGAGCTACAGGAAAACTTACTGACCACAACGCTGCCATCGCTCAGCGGCTTCGAACTTGCAATCAAATGGCAGCCAGCTACGACAGTAGGCGGAGATTATGTTGCAGCCTTCGAGCTCGATGATCAGCACGTGGCGTTGTGTATGGCTGATGTAGTTGGTAAAGGGCTGCCTGCGGCGTTATTGATGTCGGGCTTTCAGGCGGCATTGAAGGCTTTGGCTGCGGAAACTCTCTCACCAGCTGAGCTGAGCACACGGCTCAACCAACAACTCTACTCAAACCTTCCTTTAAATAAGTTCATTACCGCGTTCTACGGCGTGCTTGATACCACGACGCGTGTACTCACCTTTACGAATTCAGGTCACAACCCGCCGTTGCTCTTGAACGAGAACGGCGAGTGCAGGCGACTCGATGCCGGCGGCAGTATTCTTGGTGGCTTTCCAGACGCGCAGTTCTGTGAAGCAAAGGTACGGCTAGGCTACGGCGATCGTTTGGTGCTGTTCACTGATGGTGTGACCGAAGCAGTAGACGAAGGCGGTGAACAGTTTGGTGAAGAAAGATTGGTCGAGTTGTTGCTAAGACATCGCGAGCTGAGCGCTGAGGAGCTGCGGGAAGTTCTATTCGATGCGGTCAGTGAATTCTGCCGAAAGACATTCGACGATGATGTCGCTGTGATGGTTGTTGGCGTCAATTACACTCAACTACAGAACGGGAGCGAAGCGATCGATTAACTTGCATTGGCCAGCGCGTCAAGTTGAATTCGGTCGCTTCGCTCCCGTTCTGGACGCGCGGAGTGACAGAAATCGATTAGTGTACTCGTAAAAACCAGCGACGCGCGCTCATTATCGTAGCTCTGGCTGATCATTCCTTGACACTGTTTCTGCACGCATGATACCTGAGTGGCCACTTTGGCCCGGCTACTCCTAATTGCCTTACTCCTGGCGTCGACTGCGGGCGCACCTGTTCCGAGTGTTCAGACAGATCAGCGCACGGGATTTTCCCGCGCGGATTTCGCCAAGCTTAAAGCCCTTCAATCTCGTCTCATTGACACAATCCGTCCTGAAAACTGTCGTCACGAACATCGCATCTTTACCGCTAAGCCTCACATGGCTGGCTCACCACGCAATTATGAACTGGCCGAATACGTCGCGAAGCAGTGGCGTGATTACGGCCTCGAGGATGTTCAACTAATAGAGCATCCAGTCTACCTTCCGTGGCCCGTTCGCTATGAGGCTACGCTGGTCGCATCAAAAGAAGAACTTTCGCTAAAGGAAGATGCGATCCCGCAGGATCCAGATTCTAATTCTGCTGATGTTGGTATTCCTTACTGCGCGTACTCCGCCAATATTGATGTCACAGCGCCCGTCGTTTACGTCAACAGCGGAAATCCGGAAGACTACGATTTACTGGAGCAACACGGCGTTGATGTGCGGGGCAAGATTGCACTCGCACGCTATTCCGTGCCTTACAGCTATCGCGGTTTTAAAGCGCTAACGGCACAAAAGCGCGGAGCAGCAGCACTGCTTTTGTATTCTGATCCCGCCGAAGATGGATACAAGAAGGGAGAAGTCTATCCATGGGGTCCATGGGGCCCTGAGAGTCATTTGCAGAGAGGTGGAATAGTTTATGACTTCAATCTTCCGGGCGACCCACGCACTCCTGGATGGGCATCGGTCCCTGGCGGTCGCTTTCTTCCCGCGGAAAACGCCGTGTCGATGCCAACAATTGCAGCCGCGCCGCTTTCGTATAAGGACGCGCGAAAGATTCTTGAAAAGATGACTGGCCCATCGGCTCCGGAGAATTGGCAGGGCGGACTTCCGTTCCAATACCGGCTTGGACCGAGTTCGGACAAGCTTCACTTGATCATTGAGAACGACAAGAAGGTTCGTTCGATCTGGAATGTTGTTGGACGGTTGCGTGGAACCCAACGTCCCGATGAATGGGTAGTGCTCGGTAATCACCGCGATGCATGGGTATTTGGTGGCGTCGATCCGAGCAGTGGCAGCGCAACAATGATGGAAACCGCTCGCGCCTTCGGCGAATTAAAACGGAGCGGTTGGAAGCCGCGTCGCACTCTAATATTCGCATCTTGGGATGCAGAGGAATTCACGCTTACCGGAAGTACAGAATGGGGTGAGCTTGAGGCAGACCGACTAAAAGCAGGTGCACTCGCATACTTAAATGTCGACAGCTCTGCTTCCGGCAATAATTTCTCAGCGGCAGCTGTTCCGGCGCTCGCTCAGTTTCTTAAAGATGTTGCGCGGGATGTGCCAGATCCCAGCGGTGGTTCGATTTACGATGCATGGTCCAGACGAACCGTAAAGAAAAACACCGAGCCGTCGGTGACAACACGCCTCGGTTCTGGCTCTGATTACACCGTATTCCTTAACTTCCTCGGCATTCCTATCGCCGACCTCACGTTTGACGGTCCTTACGGTGTCTATCATTCCGTGTACGATAGTTTTACCTGGGTGGATCGTATCGGAGATCCCGGCTACTACTATCATGCCGCCATGGCCCGTTACTGGGCGGTAGCTGCATTAGAACTGTCGGAATGTGACTACGTTCCACTCGATTATGCGGCGTATGCCCGCGAAGTTCAGATCTATATTGATGAAACTGAGCGGATGGCACAGCAGCGGAAGATTGAACTTGACCTTACTGCTCTGCGCCGCGCCGCGGCACTTTGGGAGAGCAATGGACGTGCTGCGCTCGACGCTGCGCGTAAGTCGATTGAGACCGGCGATCGTACGCGCGTCGACCAAATACATATGGCCCTCATGAAGGTTGAACGAACGTTGCTGGACAGCAAAGGTCTTGCCGGACGTCCATGGTTCAAGCATCTTATTTACGCACCGCGTCCGACCTATAAAGCAATGGTTCTGCCGGCACTAACTGAGGCGATCGAAGCTGGGGATAAGACACGTGCCAAGGCCGAAGTGGAACGATTGGTGCACGCTTTAAACCGAGCGGCGAAGACATTGGATATTCGATAGGAACTAACTACTCTTCCGGCCCGGAGCATGCCGGTCCGTGTAAGGCGGGAATCTTCTGACTGATGATTGGATACTTTGGAGCTTCGTCGATGTTGATCTGTGTCCAGTGCGCGTACTGATCGGGCACGTTCGTGTCAGCGAAGATAGCTTCGACGGGACATTCGGGAACACAAGCGTCGCAATCGATACAAGTGTCGGCGTTGATATACAAGCGATCTGGTAATTCGTGAAAAGCTTCAACGGGACAAACAGCAGCGCAATCCGTGTATTTACAATCGACACATAATTCCACGACTACATAGGTCATTGGGGACGTCAGCTCCTTTCGGTGATGCCAAATAGTTATTCAGCAAACACTCGAATGTCAACAGGTTTTTATGTCCGATACGCTTTAGCTTGTCGTGCGTCGCAACAGATTCAACTTCTTTTCAGAAATTGTT
>DATBSH010000130.1:0-14163 GCA_036559885.1 Pyrinomonadaceae bacterium | reverse complement strand
ACCGAAGCAAAGTCGCAGAAAAGCAAATGAATAGTTCGGACTTGAACGATCCCCGCACTGCCGTGTGGGGGATTTCGATGTATTCTGGTGCTTGGTTTTGTAGAAAGGACTTGAACGCATCCACCCACTGCCGTGGGTGGGATTTTCGCTTTTTGTGCAAAGCCGCGGAGAATAGGTTACGCAGGCTTCATTCAAATTCCTGATTCGAGGTCCCCAATGCAACGTTCATCGCTCATTGACCTGCGACGTATCCTTTCGCTTTTTGTCTTGCTTTTCTCATTGTCGGCAGCGTGCCAAACACAACCAGCACCAGACACTCGCGCCACGAACGAAATTGCAGTAAGAAACTTGGACATCGAATGGTCCAAGGCGGCAGGCACAAAGGATGTTAATAAGACCGTCTCTTATTATTCGGACGATGCCAATGTGATGCCGCCAAATAATCCTTTGGTAACGGGCAGAGCATCTATCCACGCGCTTTGGAAAGGCATGCTCGAGACTCCTGGGTTTTCGGGCGGTTGGAACCCAACGAAGGTGGAAGTTGCGCGGTCGGGTGATTTGGCCTACGTGAGCGGAACGTATGAATTCAAAGAAACCGATGCAAAAGGCAAACCTATGATCGATAGGGGTAAATACCTGGAAGTTTGGAAAAAGCAGCCGGATGGAACCTGGAAATGCACCGTTGATATCTTCAATTCGGATCTGCCTGTGGTCGCACCGACAACAGAAAGCAAAACCGCCGCTGCTGAGAAGAAGTAATCGTGAGATCACAGCGGAAAACTGAGTTTCCGACAGGAGACTCTCGCCTTTAACAACTGCCACAAGCTAGGACGCCTACCCGCCAAAGAACGCACACGGTTGCACGGACGCCGTAGCTAAGGCAAACACGATCCCAGCCGCGGGTGTGAATGATCTTTGGACCAGCACGGATCTTTTGATGCGCCGTTATGGTCCGGCTGGCACAAGTGGGTAAGTTGCTGGCGCTTCGTCACCTATCTTAATGCCGTTCCGATACGTGGTCGGGCACACAGGGTGCGCGAAGACCGACGGTGGATCCGGCGGCGAGTACACAATGTCGTCCGCGAGGGCACCGCCCGGCAGCGGCGGATTCAGTCCCGCCAAGTCCCGCACTCGCTTCGCAATCTCGTGGTCAGCGCACGAGGTGTCGCCGCTGACACCTAGTCCTCCTATGATCTTTCCGCTGCGATACAATGGTACGCCGCCGCCAAAGAAAATAAGCCCACCAACAAATTGGTTCTTACCTCCACTCTCACCGGTTGGTGCTGCCAGGAAGTTCGGGTTGAAAAGGTTGGACTGACCCAGGCTCCAAAGCGAGTGGCCAGGCTGTGTAAACGTGTAGAGTCGAGCCGTCGATAGAGCGAAGTCGTCCAAGCTAAACGCATTGGCCGTGTAAGCCTTGGATTTCGCGATGGCTTGGCTGCCTGGCCAGACTTGCGTCGGATCGCTCGTCGACGTGGTGTAGGCGCAGACCTCACCGTCGCGATTAACAACTGCCGCCCACATCCGCGTTCCTTCGAAAAGGCCGCCGATGGGCTTGTTGACGTTCTGTGCTGCGATGAGGAGCTGACGAAGTTGCGCCGCGGAAGGCACGTTTTGGCAATTGCCAGGCTTCGCAGCGTTAACGGGCGCGGTTGTGTCGGGCACCATGACGATTAAGAAAATCACTGCGGCGCCTGCGGTGGCGATCAAAGACGAACGTTTCACGAACATTCTTATCTGTTTCATCGGCGTGTATCCTTTCTGCCGTGACGACTATTGATCTGAAGCAGGGATGGGGAGGCTTCTATATCATGATCGCTAGTAAGTCAATGACGCGATTGCAGGAACAGAGCTGCTCGGTACGGCGCGCTTCGATTGCCTCGCGCGCTCTGGTTGACGCTCCTAAACCCATTTGCTATAAAAACCGTTCGCTTTAGCGGACAAGTTATTCGCTATCGAGAACAGATATTCCGCAGTAGCTCAATGGCAGAGCATTCGGCTGTTAACCGAAGGGTTGTAGGTTCGAGTCCTACCTGCGGAGCCAAGAATCTAAAGAAGGGGAGGCTGGGCTGCCTCCCCTTTTCGCTTTTTAGGGATAGAGCAGCGCATGTTTTTTGTGTATGTCTTACAGAATTCAAAAGGCACGTTTTACATCGGTCATACTGGCAATTTTGTTGAACGATTAAAGGATCACAATCGGTCGGATTGCTTTGAAGGTCATTACACTCGAAAAAACGGACCGTGGAAACTTGTTTGGTGTGAGGAGCACGAATCTCGTAGTTCTGCCATGCAACGTGAGCGCGAAATTAAGCGCATGAAATCAGCTTCTTGGATTCGAAAACACCTACTGAACAAACAAGACGGCTGTTAATCCCGACGGGTCGGGATTGTAGGTTCGAGTCCTACCTGCGGAGCCAGATAGGAAGAAGGTCGCTGGAATCGGCTCCGGCGGCCTTTTTTCTTTGCCAAGTCGTGTTCGTAATTGCAAGTAGATCAACATGGTTGGCGAAAACGTCACCGTGAGAGAGTGGTCCTTCCATATTGAGGTCGAACACGAAAACTCTTTTATGTTCGGTGTGCTCGATAGCTCCTGAAGGTCTTCACACCTATTCCGGCAATACCTGTGATTAAGAGGACCAATGTCGTCGGTTCCGGCACTGGTTCCACTACCGTAAACGTGTAAGTGAATGAATTGACTGCCTGTCCTGCATTTGGTCCACTGGGAATAATAAAGTCAGGCGAACTATTCGACAGGTCTACAGTAAATGTAATGGTCGTTCCCTGGAAAGAAGTCGGAAAGATGAAACCTGTAAGGACTCTCACATTTGCCAGAGATTGATCGATCGGGATGTTCATACTCGCAGGATTGGGATTCATAAGGATGAAGGTCCCGTTCTCATTGGTCGCAACTACTGAGATGTGTAAGGTGTCACCGCCCGCCGGAAGCGTGCCTGATAAGAGGATACTAACGGTGGCGATGCTATTGGGCGCGGTAATCACAAACCCTTGGTTAGCAAACAAGTCCACGCCTCCTGCCGGTGTTGTATTGAGTAGAAACAACTTTACGTCTGAGAAAAAGAGACCATCTGCTTTAGCGGGAGCAGCGGAGAATAATCCGCAAGCGACTAAAAGCAATGCCATGATGAGTTTGCGGAAAGACATGATAACTGGACTCCTTGGTATGGCTCGTTGCTATTTGCGGCTCGTCGTAGGGCGCGAGTGGGGTCACATTCTCCTACGTGAGTCTGGGAGAGGCTTCAATCTAAATAATCGGGGGTCCGGGATGGCGGAGATTCTAACCCAACTGCTAATTTTTGCATAGGTAGTTTCTATCCATACTTTTGAGCACTTTCAGGTACGGTCTCATCACAGTTAGCACAAATCGACAAGGAGCCGCAGCTAATGAATTAAGGCGTCTGAAAAAAAACTCCGCACTTCTGTTGTTGGCGTCAAGAGAAAGTTGCGAAGATTGTCCAGTGTGGGGAGCCACTAATAACTAAAATAAATAGGGTCGGATCTCCACCATCCACCAACTACAGACCACGTCCGACGTTAGATCCCAGAAGGGCGGCAACATCTGATCGAGTTGCCGCCCTTCTTTTGAAATAGTTTAGTGATTGCGGTTTAGAATTCAAATCGGCCCGCAACCTGGATGACACGGTTCAGTCCACTGCCGCCGATGGTGTTCGCCGAAGTGATCTGACCGGACCGGACACGTTTCCCGAGAATCGACCGGTTGCCGCCTGTCCATAAACAAGCGTGGCAATTGTCATCACGCTCAAACAAAGAAAAAAAGGCAACGTCGTCACACGTAGCGAACGACGTCGCCGAAAGAGTTTCACTTCCATAATAGTTCGCACCCCTTTCTCCCATCTGGTTAATTTGGGTTTGGACGAGACCGACCCATTGCGAGATCGGCCGAAAATTTAAAACGTTATGCTTAAAGAGAACTCTTCGTCTGCGGCTTGGAGCTGGGCATTATGGAGAGTTCGGCCTCGCGTTAAGCTCGTCAGACCAATAGAGCCAAGGATGCAGTCCTGAACCGCAGTCGACCTAATGGGAAGTCCTTGTAAAAAACGGATGCTCCGAACATTAAGTTAGTAAGCGCTCAGACTGACGCGAAAAGGGAGTCGGCGAAGTTCGTCGCAACCGATATGCCAGCAACTGACGCATGCACGGGTGAAGCAAAGCTCAGTCGTTTTGGATTGAATGAAGGAATGTTAGAGGTGGCAAGACGTGGCGGTTTTGCCCATGGAGAAAAAAAGCCACAGGGTTAAGCACTTCGGACTACTTATCTACTATGCCGTCGTTGACCTCGAAAACAGGTTGCGAAGAGGGTCCACTGTGGGGAGCAAAAATCTAAAAATGGGGAGGCTGGGCTGCCTCCCCTTTTCCTTTCCGCCACGGAAATATGTTTTGGGTTTATATTTTGCAGATACGAAGGCCAAGTTCTATATCGGTCAGACTGGAAACATCGACGAACGTTCGAAGGATCATAAGAAAGGAATCCGTAGCATGAAAGGTGAATCCATGCACCCTCGAATCCTACTAGCGATTTCCATTTTGCTGGCTATTGCTCCATCGAGTTGCGCACAAACCAAGTCACCCATTCAATCTTCTTCCTCACCACCGCAAACGATATGGCACTTCGAAACTGGCGGTTGAGTGTTCTCGGTGCCCGCGGTCGCGGCTGACGTAATTTACATCGGTTCCTGCGCCGGTAACTTCTACGCATTAGACAGAACTACCGGCACGGTGCGATGGAGTTACGACATTCGGAAAGATGGCAATCAGGTGAGCTTTCACGGCAATCCTTTATTCGCAGGTGATTTGATTCTAATCGGTACCGATAAGAGTTGCGCGTTGGATGGCATTGGGCATGTGTATGCGTTTGACAAGAACACAGGAACAGTTCACTGGAAGTACCGGACCACGAGTGCATCGACAGACGTCATTCAAGTTGGATCAAATGTTTATTTCGGAAGCTTTCAAGACAGCTGGACAGCGCTGAAATCAAGCGACGGAAATCTAGCGTGGAGCTTTTCCACCAGAGCGACAAACCCTGACTGCATATTGCCTAAATCGCCTGTAGCCGATGACAAGCATGTTTATATCGCTGGGCTCGATGGCGTGATCTACTCGTTCGACGCGGTGTCTGGAAAGATTGTGTGGAAACGGAAGTTGCCAGCCGGACCATCAACAGCCTTAGTGTTGAAGGACCGTTTCATACTTGTCGGAACAAATGACAATCACATCTATCGCCTGAAGTCTGAGTCAGGAGTTACAGACGCGGAAATAACAGTCGAGGCGAAACCTGTCGGGCGCCCAATACTCGCTGGTGACTCAGTACTCGTCTTCCTGGAAAACCGCTCCGATCGTGTCGGCTATTTAGCGTCGGTCGATGTAAATCTCAGCCACGTCCGGTGGATGACGAAATCATCTCCTGAGTGGGCGTCCGAGCGACCTTATGTTTCAAAGGGAGTGATCATCGCGGGCAATTGCAGAGGTGAGTTGGCCGGCTTCCGCGCTACCGATGGTGCGCCGCAGTGGAAGACGAATGTGAAAGGATGCATTAGAAGCATAGGCGGCGACGACGACAATCTTTATGTCGGCGTCCAGGAAGGTACCGTTTACGCACTGCGTTATTGAATTAGTGCGCGCAGTCGAACAGATTGTTTTCGCTGATTACTTTCTTTTCTCGTTTGCGGTTGTTCTTCGCCGATAAGCGCGAGCGATCTGGCGCGCGATTAAGACCGATGGTCCCGCAGGCACTTTCGACTGCACGAAAGCGCTGATGACGCGTGGAGGTGCGGTGACATTTTGCGACACAAGGATGTACTCGCTTTCCCACCAGGCAGCTCAGGTAACGTAGGAACACATCTCGGAGAGTGGGATTTGAGTCCGCCTTTCATGCTCCACAAAGGTTCGACGTAAAGAGAAGGAATATCCGATGAGTCGGACACTATTGTTGCTCACAACCACGATAGTCAGCGGACTGTTGATGGTCGCACAACAACCGGTGGTCAAACGCCTGGACGGCAGCAAGATTACTCCCCCGGAAATCGATGCAACGGTCGTGCGCCTTATGCACGCGGCGGATGTTACCGGAGTTAGTGTTGCCATTCTCAATGATGGAAAGGTTGCTTATCTGAAGACTTATGGAGTTCGCGACAAGGAAAAGAATCTGCCCCTTACTGAGAACTCGGTGATGACCGGGGCATCCTTCACAAAGGGAGCTTTCGCCTACATGGTGATGCAACTTGTTCAGGAAAAGATCCTGGATCTCGACAAGCCCGTATACCAGTATTTACCGAAACCTCTGCCCGATTATCCCGGCTACGAGGAGTTGGCGAACGACTCACGCTATAAACAACTAACGGCGAGGCTGTTGCTCAGTCACACGAGCGGGTTCGCTAACCTTCGCTTCCTCGAACCTGACCGCAAACTGAGAATTCACTTTCAGCCCGGTTCGAAATACGCGTATTCGGGTGAAGGGCTTCTGCTTTTACAATTAGTAGTCGAGGCGATTACGAAGCAGCCGTTGAAAGCCTTAATGCAAACTCGTGTCTTTCAACCGTTGGGCATGACACGATCCAGCATGGTTTGGGAGGATCACTTCGAAAGTGATTTTGCGAATGGCTACGACGAATACGGACGTTTGTTGGGGCCTCAGCGGCGCAAAGATGCCGACGCTGCCGGCTCAATGCAAACCACTCCACGTGACTTCGCACAATTCATGGTAGGGATGGCCCAAGGAAAAGGCCTATCAAAGCAAACCCGAGATTTGATGTTGAGTCCGCAGATCCAAATTCTATCGAAGCGCCAATTTCCAACGCTCGCAAGCGAAACCACGGATGAGAACAGATCCATTCGTCTCAGTTACGGACTTGGGTGGGGTCTTTATTGGACGCCTTATGGCAAAGGATTCTTCAAGGAAGGTCATGACGAAGGATGGCGAAACTACGCCGTCTGCTTTGAAGATCAAAAGAGTGGCATTGTAATCATGACCAACAGCTCGAACGGCGAAGGTATCTTCAAAGAGATGCTCGAGACATTGCTCAGGAATACGTTCACCCCGATTGAGTGGGAAGGTTATACGCCTTACAGCCAATTACCGCCACGCCGGCCTTTGCCACAGCGAAAGGAAGTTGCTGTAGCTGCGAAGATATTGGAAAGATATGTAGGCCGCTATGGAGAGCCGCCGAATCTTATCTTGAAGATTACGCGAGAAGGGAGTCGTCTTTTCATCCAGGAAAACGACGAGCCCCGCCAAGAGCTGGGAGCTGAAAGCGAGACCAAATTCTTTTCTAAGAATTCTTCGGATTCATTAACTTTCGAGTTGGACGATCAGGGTAGTGTAGTCAGAATGGTCTTGCACGTGGTTGGAAGGGACGTACCGCTGAAACGTCTCGAGTAGCCGTTCAGATTCTGCACCACGATGGGGCGCATAATTGAAGTAGTTGATTATGATCCGAACTGGATCAAAGCCTTCGAAGACGAAGCCGCTGCACTCTCGCACATCTTCAGCCGGCGGCTGCTTGAGATCCATCATGTCGGAAGTACTTCAGTTCCAAACCTACCTGCCAAACCGATCATCGACATTCTCGTCGTTCTCGACGATACAAGTGATATCGATCTGTTCAACCCCTCTATGGAAGCACTGGGCTATCGAGCGCGTGGCGAGTGCTTAGACGCGCCGATTCCTGGAACGCCTGGCCGATTCTATTTCAGCAAAGATACGAACGGGGTTCGGTCGCATCACGCGCACGTTTGTGCGAAAGGACATCGAGAGATCTTTGACAAGCTCGCCTTCCGAGAATATCTCCGTGTTCATGGCGATGTGGCGGCCTCGTATGGAAACCTAAAACAGCGTGCTGCCGTCGATCACCGTTTCGACAACATCGGATACATGAATGCCAAAGATGATTTTGTGAAGTCTGTCTTGCTTGATGCGCGGCGTTGGTATCAGGTGAGTCCTTTTACAGAAATCTGACGGTAAGTGCTTATGCGTTGCGCTTCGCAGATGTCCTCCGCCGATAAGCGCGAGCGATCTGGCGAGCGATTAAGACCGATGGTCCCGCAGGCACTATCGCCTGCACGAAAGCGCTGATGACTCGTGGAGGTGCGGTGACGACATTTTGCGACACGAGGATGTACTCGCTTTCCCACCAGCTCGGCGCAAACTTAGCCTTAAAGTGCCTCACTCCGTCGAAGTTGTAGAAGAGCGAGAAACAGCCGGCCGCAAGTCGCACCACTTTTGAAAGTGCGACACTGCTCTGTACCCCTGGATCCGCACTAACCTCTAAGGCCATTGGCGCTGTGCCAAGCGTCGCAAGTTTGGCACCATCACGTCTCAGTAAATCCAGTACTTCGACAATCAGAAGGTCAGCTGTCCCCTTGGGCGCGTCCGGCCGTCGCAAAACATCTTCAAGATACCAGCCGTTGCGCGCTGGGATCGGACTGGCAGCAAGAAACCCGACTAGCTTCCCGGTTGCGTCGCGTGCAGTGAAATACTTCTTTCGTTCCTTGTGTTGGAAGAGATCAACTGAGAACAGCCATCCAAACTTGATCGCACTCCGGCGTGTGGTTAACCAGCTCTTGCGAAGGCAGGCAGTTTCCCTTACGAGTCGTTCATCAACCTCGACCACCTTCGTAACACGGACGCCAGCCCGGCGCGCCTGGTTGACGCCTGCCCGCGCTTTCTTCGCGCGATCACCGCGAGGAGCCCAGGTAGCCAGATCAAAGTAGGGTGCTGACCCAATCTTTACCGCTCGCAGCCCCAGGCGGCTACTGTGTTTCGCAAACTGCTGACTGGCAGGCATGAAAGCAACAGTGCGTCGATGCGCGCGCGCCTTTCGCAAAAAGCAATTGGCCACATGGGCCAGATTCTCGATACTTGCGAGAGGGTCTCCCGGTACCAACCATACCTTGCCAAATTCGTTGTAAGCGACGGCTCCCTCACTCTCAAGACAGGACCAGAAACGGACTCCCGCGCCAATACCAACGAGAGCATGTTCGTTGTAACCGTACCGCTGATAAAAGCGAAGAAGGTCTACGGTTGGATCTGGGAGAATTAGATTATGAGTGTGACGTATGCAGAGCTGTACATAGCGCCCGGCAACACCAACTCCGCCACCAGCAGCGATCAACCACAGGTGCCGAGCGATGAAATGGAAGACGAACACTCGGTAATATTCTAACTCCCCGGTTCGGGTTCAAAAAGGGAGGCTTTCAAGCAGGAGTAATAAGCCAAAGCGATAGTGAAGTCAAACCAAGTCGCAGTGCTTACCGTAACTGAAGACCTGCGGGCAGTTTCCGCAGAAACCTTTTGCGGTGGCCCTTCGTTCTCAGTGTTTACGATGAAGGATTCCGCGACCAAACTTCACAACACCATCATCTATCTCATCGGCATTCCCGCAGTTGGTAAATACACGGTGGCCAGAGAACTCTCGCGGTTAACAGGCGCAAAAGTTGTCGATAACCAATTGATTAATACTCCGATATTCAGTGTCGTCGGGTACGATGGTACTGACGCATTTCAATTTCCTCTTGTCGCATGGAAGCAAATTGAGAAGATTCACCGCGCTGTTCTTGCCGTGATTCGTGATTGTCCGGCAGATGATAGCTTTATCTTTACGAACGTGCTTGATGCCAATGCACCGAGCGATAAGGCGTGGTACCGGCGAGTCGAGCGTCTGGCTAAACAGCGAAAGGCAAACTTCTTCCCCGTCTGGCTAACGTGTGACGCAGAGGTCATCCGTCAAAGAAAAGCTACACCCGAGCGAAAAGCGAGATTAAAGGACATTGAGCTAACCAACATCTCGCGTTGGTCCAATGAATTTGAGGTGCTGAAGATCGAGGATCCCAATCGTCTAACGCTCGACACTTCTCGTACTTCACCGCGACAAACGGCTCGGCGCATCCTCGATCACGTTTCGAAATACCCCTAACGGGCACTTGAAAATTCCACCAGCTGCCGAGACTGTCTCAAAAATCGAAGCTGCGACGACGTAAGTTCATCTTTGTCGACGCTTAAAGTATAGGCGCGCATTTCCAAACTGCCCCGTCGGTGCTTCTCCAATCATCTCCCATCCGCTTTGGCCCAAAGTCGCTGAAGCCTTAGCCAACGTTTGGATTGTCACTCGATCCCCGGCATCACCCTCCGATGGCGGAGCCTCTATATCGACGTCGTGACACCCCGAAGTTCGAAAATAGCAAATTCTCGCGGAATAAGTTTTCCTGTGGGAATCCCAACTCAAATCAGAAATAACAGCGTACTCCCACTTGTCACTTTGATTCCTATCAGCTTGTTGGGCGTTCGTGGATTTCGACGCTGCACGGTCAACAATGATTCCGGCAAGCAGACCAAGAGTGACCAGCAACAAGATCGATATTCCTGTTCGTTTCATATGCGTAAACCTCCAAACGCAGTTCCGGCTTCTTAAACGCGCGTTGCTGAATTAAGTGCCGGAAATTTAGCGAGTTGTCCTTGACGTTATAACGCTGCCGTCCGTGGTGCCTGAACTTTCAGACAAAAAATAAATTCTTGCCTTTTTAGTCTATCTATATAGAATACGAGCTATAAAGAATCCTAGCTAAGCGCTGAGAGGTATTCTGCCTATGGGAAAAGGATTTCTCTCCTATGCGTCGACCGTGATCCTGCAAGCTGTAAGTAACGGGTATCTGTACGGGTTCGACATCATCGACATTACGGGACTTCCGGGCGGGACCGTCTATCCCGCTCTACGGCGCCTGGAGGAATCTGGTTATCTCACATCGCAATGGGAAAAGCCGAGCATCGCGCAGAATGAACCGCGACCCCAACGCAAATATTACGAACTGACGAAGCCGGGTCGCGAGACGTTAGCCGAGGCGGTGAAGCGTTACCGGCTCCTGGAACAAACACAACCGATCAAACAACGTCATCCAAAACCATCACGCGCTTGAGGTAATAGACGTGCTCTTCTCCAGACCGCACCTTCGGCTGATCGCGCTCATTGGGATCATCGTACCGAAACGCTTGCGCGCCGACTGGCGCCAGGAGTGGGAAGCCGAACTGAAGCACCGTGAGATGCTCCTCGCCGAATGGGATCGACTCGATTCGCGAAGCAAGTTTGATTTGCTGCAGCGCAGCACCAGCGCGTTTTGGGATGCGCTCTGGTTACAGCCTCAACGTTGGGAGGATGAAATGGTCCAAGACTTCCGCTTTGGCTTACGGCTGCTGCTTAAGAATCCTGGCTTTACTTTGATCGCTGTCTTCACCCTAACGCTCGGCATCGGCGCAAATACGGCAATCTTCAGCGTCATGAATGCGGTGTTGCTCCGTCCACTGCCGTACGTGGAATCGGATCGACTCGTACTGCTGTCAGGAAAGTCGAGAAATGGCGACAGGCTGGAGGTAGCTTATCCAAACTTCGCCGACTGGCGAGCGCGCGCGCAATCGTTTGCGGGAATGGCGGCTACATATACAGGTAATTTCAGTCTAACGGGCGTCGAAAGATCGGCGAGGTTGGAAGCACGAATAGTCAACTGGAATTTCTTTCAACTACTCGGTGTGGGTCCGCAACCAGGTCGAATGTTCGTCGAAAGTGACGACCGGTATGGCGCGCAGCCCACAGCGATAATCAGTCATGAATTATGGCAAACGCAATTTGGCGGCGATGCGCGTGTAATTGGTCAGTCCATACGATTGGATGACGATTCGTACACGGTTATTGGCGTGTCGCCGACCGGCTTCGAATATTTTGCGAAGGCGGATGTTTACGTGCCAATCGGACTCTTTCTGAGCCCCGATTCGCCTATGTTGAACCGCGGCAACACTACTGACCTTTATGCCGTGGCGAAACTTAAGCCTGACGTGACGGTCAACCAAGCCAACAGCGAAATGGCAACACTGGGTCGGCAATTGGCCCAGGAATACCCAACAGTCAATGAGGGGAAGAGCGCGCAGGCCGAGCGTCTCCAGGATGTGATGTCAGAAAGCCTGCGCCAGACACTTTGGGTTTTATTTGGCGCAGTCAGTTTCATTCTACTCATCGCATGCATCAACGTTGCCAATTTGCAGCTAGTGCACGCAGCTGAAAGGCAAAAAGAGCTGGCCGTCCGACAGGCGTTGGGAGCAGGCCGCTGGCGCATCGTCAGACAATTGCTCACTGAGAGTCTTTTGATTGCGGGGTTGGGCGGCGTTTGCGGACTGTTGCTTGGACGTTGGCTGCTGCAAGGTTTGGTCACACTTGCTTCGCCGCAGCTTCCCGAACTCAACCGCGTCGGACTAGACACTACGGTTCTCCTGTTCACGCTGGGTATCACCGTCGCCACGAGCATTCTTTGTGGACTGTTGCCTGCCTTCCAATCGGCGAAGTCAGATCTGCAAACAGCACTCAAGACTGGCGAGCGTTCGAATAGCGGAACGGGCCGCGAGAGAGTGCGGAAGGCATTGATGGTAGCAGAAGTTAGCCTGTCGCTGGTGCTGCTTGTCGGAGCGGGGTTGTTGGTGCGTTCTATGTATAACGTTCTGCACGTCGACCCGGGCTTCAACATCGAGAACTTACTCACGATGCGTGTACGTCTGACGGACGGGAAATACGATCTAGTCAAGAGACGACTCTTTTATGACGAATGCTTGACGCGGGTCGAAGCATTGCCAGGCGTACGTTCTGCCGCCCTGGCGCACTCGTTACCAATAAGAGGAGCTAGCTGGGGTGGCCACTTTATCGCCGCCGACAAACCTGTGCCGAAACGTGGTGAACTCCCGCATTCGGATAACATCCCCGTGAGTCGGAATTATTTCGAGACGATGGGCCTGAGATTGTTGCGCGGGCGTGCGTTTACTGGTGCAGACACGGCAGAGTCAACTCCCGTCGTAGTGATCAACGAAACGCTGGCTCGCCGCATCTGGCCGGGTGAAGACCCGATTGGCAAGCGTCTGAAGCAAGGTTACCCCGAAGATGACGAACCGTGGCGCGAAGTGGTCGGAGTCGTCAACGATTTCAAACTGAATGGGGTGGAGCGCGCCGTCTCGATGCAAATGTTCTTGCCCTACCCGCAAGAAGCGCGGACGAGCGTGGGTGTGGTTGTACGAACAGACGGCAATCCGCTGGCGCTGGCAAATGCGGTGGAGCAAACGATCCATTCGATAGACAAAGACCTGCCGATCTATTCGATTTTAACGATGGACCAACTGTTGCGGAATTCGCTGGCGCAACGGCGATTGACGTTAGTGTTGCTGGCAAGCTTTGCTGCACTGGCGTTGTTGCTCGCGGCTGTTGGTATATACGGGGTAATTTCATACGCCGTTAGACAGCGCACGCGAGAAATCGGCATTCGAATGGCGCTCGGCGCGCGACGTGTCGATGTGCTGCGAATGGTAATTCGGCAAGGTATTACGCTGACGCTGTTGGGAATCGGTCTCGGATTGGCGGTGGCCTGGGCGTTCACGCGCATGATGACTACCTTGCTTTTTGATGTGCAGCCCGCAGACCCATTGACCTTCTCCGCGATCGCATTCCTACTGTTTACCGTAGGTCTTTTGGCTTGTTGGTTCCCTGCCCGACGGGCGACTAACGTAGACGCGCTCACCGCGCTTCGGCATGAGTGAAACCGTGATTGACTAGTTTATTGTTTGGCGTCACACCCACCGACCCAATGACATTTATTGCAGCACCAGCGTTACTGATACTGGTGGCTTTGTTCGCTTGTTACCTGCCAGCATACCGCGCTACCAAAGTTGACCCGATACTTGCACTTCGACACGAGTAAGAAAGCAATGTTTGGATAGCAGTACGTCGCACCGATGAATTTCGCAAACGTCTACGTCGCCTTGGATGACAAAGACACAACTTTTGAGTGGCTGGAAGAGGTTTTTGCAGAACGCAATCCTCAACTGCGTGGCCTGAAGATAAGTCCTGTGTGGGATGCTTTACGCTTTGATCCCGCGCTTCAAAGACTTACTGAATCGGATCGGCTTGCCTGAAAAGTAATCGATCGAAACTGCTTATAAGCGTCAACCATCTGGCGCAGTGTGTGGAAGGCGAACTCAACTTCCGACTCCATTCGGCTAACGTAACCTACAATGCGTTTCAAATGACTACTCGTGATGTTTGCAACGACTGTGCCAACCGGTCAAATCAGGGTTACTCCATTAAAAGCAGGATTACAGCTTCC
>DATBSH010000129.1:0-13374 GCA_036559885.1 Pyrinomonadaceae bacterium | reverse complement strand
CAGCTTTGCCTCAAAAGTCGGATCTAGCTCGAGGCAGGAGTGTTTTGGTTCGTGTTGGTTAGTGTGACTTCGTGGATCGTCTCTAGTTTTCTGGACAAAAGGAACGATCCACGAAGTCACACGAACTAAACACGAAACTCGCTACCACCGAAATCGACTTTTGAGGCAAAGCCCCTCTGAACCCGTCAATTAGCAGCGCGTAGTGTTCCATTTGTTGCTTATAAAGGCTAGGTGTTTACAGTCTGGTGAGAGAGTAAACTCAAATTCATCTTCGGCTTTCAGTGTTGTGATTAGCTCCGGCAATCCGGCATCTATTGCTTGACGATAGAGCCTCTGAGATGGGAATTATCGTGGCTTGATTATCTTGAGGATCGCAGCGCGGTCAACTATTCGGCCATTTTGAATGACCTGCCAGATCCGGCGCGTGTTGCGAATATCTGATAGCGGATTGGCGTCGAGGATGATGAGGTCGGCCCACTTCCCTACCTCGATCGTGCCGAGATCCTTGTCTGCGCCAAGTATTTGCGCGGCCGCGCCGGTTCCTGCATGTATTGCTTGCATCGGAGTTAATCCAGCTGCAACCAACTGCTCCAACTCCATGTGCGTACCGTTCGGAATTTGCCAAATGTCTGTTCCAGTTCCAAGCGTCACCCCTGCGCGGAGCAGTTTAGTTGCTCCTTCGCGCGCGCGTTGAGCTTCTTCACTCCATTCCTTTCTTTGGTCCGCCGTCAACTTCACCATCCAGTCGAAATTGTCTCGCGACGGAAGAAACGGAATCAGTTCTGCATCCTGCTCGAGCAGCGTTGGTTTTTCGTTTAGTCGCACGGCCAGGTCGAAATAAGAGAGCGTGGGCACCACACCAATATTCGCTGCGCGAAACAGCTGAATCATGTCATCGTACATATACGTGTTGCCCCGCGCTTCGCAGACACCAATGTGCTCTTTGGCGTCCATCCCAGCAGCGACAAGCGGCAACAGATGAGAACAGTGTCCCGTGGCCCGCATCCCGCGCCGATGAGCTTCATTGATCATGCGAGCGTTGATGTCCCAGCGACGGAACGTCCGAGTCTTGATGTGCTGCGCGCCAAACGCCTCCGCAAGATCGACCGCTCGCCTGATATGGTCGGGATCTGCCTCCGGCTCAATCCCGCGCCCCTGTTCCTCATCGAAGGACCAATCACTGTAGAACTGAAATCCGCCGTACCCAACGCGTGGTCCTGGAAGCACTCCGGCCGCAATGTCATCAGCATAGGAGACGAGCGGCGCCATCGAGGACCCCTGATCGCGCACGGTCGTAACGCCGAAATAGACGAAACCAGGAAGGAGGTCTGGTCGATAGGTGTGCGCGTGCAGATCCATTAAACCGGGCATCACGATACGACCTTCGCCGTCAAGCACACGAATGCCACCTGCGGAGATACTACCGGTCGGAGCTATTCGCTTTATTCGACCTTGCTCGATCAGAATGTCGCGCGGGCCAGTTACCGCTGCGCCAGTACCGTCGATGATGCGGATGTTCTTAATGAGGACCGGTTGCGCCATGGCCTGCGTGTATGAGACGGGCCAACCAAGAGACTGTTCAATGCCGGCAGACGATCGCAGTCGCAATCCTCCATGCGAGAAAAAGAGCACAGCGCCATTGCGCGATGATGAGGCATACAGCGCGGCCGCGGTTCCGAGCGGCTTAGGATCGGCCAGCATACCAGTATGATCAAAAGGTGCCTGCCACAGCCGATCGTGACGGACAAACACAATTGTTTTTTGCGATGTCCACTGGAGAAAGATTGGAGCATCAGGGAAGCGAGACAGAGTCTGTCGCTGACCAGATAGGGGTACAAATGTCGCGCGCTGATTCGGACGGAATCCACCCGACACGAGAAGTCCGTCTGATTCGGGACTCCATTGCGGAGTGCTGGTCCAACTAGAGCCGACCGATCCCAGATCAAGTGTCTGTGCCACGTCCGCCACGTTGCTCGCATGTGCATCGACAACTCGAAGCACCCCCTCATCATCTTTCAAGTGCACGAACGCGAGCCGGCGGCCGTCTGGAGAATAAACCGGGTATGCTTCACGACCCACCAACGCGGTGACGTGCCGTGTCATTCTCGTCGTTAGATTCGTTGCGAACAGATCTTCGTGATCCGCCACACCAGCAGACCAAGCTACCTCGGCACCATCCGGAGACCATGCCAGTGAAGTCGCTTCAAACGGAACATCCACAATCGCCCGAGGACTGCCACCGATCGGTATGATCCAAAGCTTGCCGAGTGCGAGCATCCCAATCCGTCGTCCATCAGGCGAAAGAGCAAGTCCCATGAAGCCTCTTGCAGGTTGTTGACGACCTGGTTCGGGAAAGTGCGCGGGAGGAATGGTGAGCCTTAGACGCGTTAGGGAAAGATCTGCAGTGAATCGAATTTCAGTTGGCTGGCCGCCCGATCCGCTGATTTTCCAGAGGCGACCGTCAGCTGAATATATCAGGCCACTTCCGTCCGGCACCCAGCGAAGACGTGTAGGCGTTACGTCAACATGGTTGGTGACCTGCACTGGTGAACCAGAAGCCTGACTACCGTCAACCGTTTGTATCCACACCTGAATACGACCATCACGGTCACGTGCGAAATAAGCCACGCGTTTCCCATCTGCTGTAAAGCTCGGCGCCAGGGCCTGAGTTGAGTTGTCACTTAAAGCGCTCGCCTGACCGCCTGCAACAGCAACGCTCCAAATACGTCCACCACGGGTGGTTTGTGCGGCACGCGCGACAAACGCCAGTTCACTATCTCCGCGAATCCATACCGGATCACTAACATTTGAGTTGCCTAGACCCGCGATCGAAAGCTCTCGCGTATTTCCGGACGAGATATCCAGCAACACGATCGCGGTGCGCCGGCGACTACCAGCGGAATTAGGAGGTATCGCCCGCGCAAACGCGATGAAGCGACCATCCTTTGACCACGCAGCATTCCCGTCGTACCCGTCAGGATCGGACAGTTGGGTCAGTTGGCGTATTGAATGCGAATCGACGCCTAGCAGCCATAGCCCCGTGCGTCCGTTTCGCTCACCCCGAAAGACCACATGGCGACCATCAGGAGAGAAGGATGGATCGAGATCTTCGGCGACGTCGCGAACAGCGTTGGTGATGGGACGAGCTTTGCCCCCAGACGCTGGAATCAACCAAAGCTGTCCCAGAAGATCCATGACGATCGACTTCCCGTCCGGAGACAGATCAAAGCCGAGCGTCGTGCCTTCATTCACTCGAATGGTGATCGTCTCGCGTGGTCCATCAGCACGTGTTTGGAGGTGCGAACCTGGTAGGAAGATTAGGAGGAAGACAGCAAGCGGGCGTCGGGGGAAGTGACTTAACATTCTTCGGAGCTCCTTAATCGCCATCTGCAACAGTTGAAGCGTTCTCTATCTAACACTCATGCGTGCAGACTCAACGACGGGAACTGCTATATATGACGCGTATCGCCCCGAACGGTAGATACGCTGAATCGCCGTTTGAAAGTCACTCTCCTTCGCCAGGAAAATATTTGACACAAATCGTTGCGGATTGCGGTCGATGACCGGGAACCACGTACTTTGGACCTGCACCATGATTCGGTGGCCCTGCTTAAAAGCGTGGTCGTTTGCCGGAAATGCAATTTGATAATGCTGGATGGAGTTTGCCGGAATCGGTTGCGGTTTTTCAAAACCTTTCAGATAGCGACCGCGAAAGACGTCTCCGGCAATCATTAGTTGAAAGCCTCCCATCTTCGGATCGGGCTCGTACTTTTCAGGATAGACGTCGATCAGTTTTACGATCCAGTCGCTGTCAGTGCCGCTCGTGGAGGCAAATAGGTTTGCCACTACCCTTCCCGCAACAACTACATCTTCCTTCAATGGTTCACTAACCCACGAAAGCACGTCTGGGCGATGGTCCACAAAGCGTTGGTCTTCTACTAACCACGTCGTCCATCCCGTACGAAGCTCAATTGGACGTGGACGATAAGGAACTGGATTCGCCGGGTCCGAACTATAACTGTCGAACGCTTCTGGAGAAGCTGGCGGAGGATCGAATGAAAGCCCTCGATCCTTTTGCAGATAGAGCTGGCGCGCAACAACGTTCTGTTTCGGTGGCCACGCGTCGTGGCGGACCCATTCATTCGCTCCCGTCCTGAAACTCAACGCCTCGGGCAATTCGTGCTTTCTATTCCCTTTCAAGTAATAAGCCAGAAATGGAACCAGAATGTTGCGACGATAGTATTCAGCTGTCGGACTTCCGAAATCTATTTTGCCGAGCTTGCGACCTTCGCCTCTTGACCAGCCGCCGTGATTCCAAGGGCCAACAACGAGAAAGTTTTGGTTGGCTCGGTCATGACGTTCCAGGAGTTCGTAGATCTTGATAGGGCCATAGAAGTCTTCCTGATCCCACCAACCGGCGACGTTTAAGATCGGAACCGTCACTCGATTCAGCCATGGCGCAAACGCCTGACGTTTCCAAAACTCGTCATAGTCAGGACGATTCGCAAAGTCCACCCAGGACGGGATCTTACCTTTGAAGTACTTGGATTCGACATTCGCAAGTGAACCCAAATTCAAATACCACTCGTACGCATCAAACGTATCGATAACTTTCGAGACGTCCGCGATTTCTTTCGATGACTCCATCATGTAGGCGTATTCAAAGCCGTAACTTAGCCGAAATGCGCCATTGTGATGGAAGTCATCGCCGAGATACATGTCCGCTGGTGACGCTTGTTCCACGACTGCTTTGAGCGCTGGATGCGGATCGAGCATTGCCATCACTGAGAGCCAGGCACCATAGCTTGTTCCGGCGATTCCGACCCGACCGTTGTTGTTTGAGACATTTTTCAGCAACCATTCGATCGTGTCATAAGTGTCGGTGCTCTCATCGATTGCATTCTTGTCTTTGGGATCCCGCGGCTGTCGCAGCATCACAAACTGCCCTTCCGACGCAAATCTTCCGCGAATGTCCTGCTGCACGATGATGTAACCATCGGCGGTTAGCTCTGGAAGTGCCGTGGCAATTTGAGTCGGAGTTGAGTTACCTATGCCGTAAGGAGTCCTCAGCAGCAAGATTGGAAACTGTTCGTTGGAGCGCGTTGGGGTGTAGATGTGCGTGTTCAGACGCACGCTATCGCGCATCGGTATCATGGCGTCGGATCGAGTGTAAGGCTCCTGCGCTTGGACTGTGAGAAGCGGTCCTAGACAAGAAGCCACAAGAACCAAAAGCAATGCGCGTAGCAATCGAGTCGAAATCCGTGGGTAATTTTTATGGCTGAGCATTTCTGCCTCTGTTAGTTACTTTCAGGATGAACTTTGCTAAGCCAAGCGGCGGTAAACCGCCCTTCCTGACCGCAATTTTCCGAACGTTGAACTATCTACCTACTTGACTGGTGATGAAACATCTATTTGTTTTTCGACACTCGACTATTGTTCGATACACGGTTGATCGGCGCTGGACGCGGTACTCGTTTTACTGGACTCTGCTCGAGTAACTTCATCGCTTCCTGGACGGCTCGCTCTAATTGCGGATCACGGCCCTTATTAACTTGTGCCGGCGTGTATTCGACTTCAATGTCGGGAGATACACCGATGTTCTCAACATCCCATTCGCCTTTCACGTTATAAAAGGCAAGCGATGGCGCAGTGATGCCTCCACCGTCGATCGTCGGAGGTAAACCTAGAGTGCCAACCAGCCCACCCCAGGTACGGGTGCCAACGAGCGGTCCTATTTTTCGCATGTGGAAGTAATACGGAAGCGCGTCTCCGCCAGAACCGGCGGACTCGTTGATGATCATCACCTTCGGTCCATAAATCCCCGCTGTCGGCGAAGTGGACGGTTCACCATCACGCTGCGCAAAGTAACCCATTATTTTCCGATCCAGTTCATTGACGATGTAATCGGCCACTTGACCGCCGTGATTGTAACGCTCATCGATGATTGCGCCGTCTTTATCTTGTTGAGAATAGTAGTAGCGTGTGAACGACGTATAACCGGGCGTTGCGGTATTCGGTAACCACACATAAGCCAAACGTCCACCTGAAAGCTTGTCAACCTGGCGACGGTTGTCTTCTACCCACGCTCGTGTGCGAAGGCCATCTTCACTCGGTATCGGAATAACCGTTACCACACGCGATCCTTCGAGAGATGGTGATTTGTTCACTCGAATTAACGTCTGCCTTCCGGCGGTCCCCTCGAACAGGCTGTAGAGATTTGTTGGAGGTGCCAACGGGCGACCGTTGACCTCGAGTAGGTAATCTCCCTCAGATACCTGAATACCCGGAGCGCTCAATGGCGCTCGTAGGTCAGGATTCCAATTCTCGCCGTTGTAGATTTTTGTTATGCGGTAACGACCGTTCTCAACTGTGAAATCCGCTCCCAACAATCCGACGGCAACCGGATCCTCGCTGGGCACGTCACCGGTACCGAGCAAGTATGAATGGCCCACTGTGAGCTCACCTCCTACGGTCGCAACCAGATATCCGAGATCGGCGCGGTGACCTACGTAAGCGAGAAGCGGCCGATACTTTTCAAAGATTGCTTGCCAGTCGGCACCGTGCATCTGGGCATCGTAAAAATATTCACGTTGCATTCGCCAACTCTCTTTGAAGATCTGCTCCCACTCGGCCTTTGGATCTACCCGCATCTCAAGCTGAGCCACGCCGATGGGACCATCACCGGTCTTTGCGGGCCGCTCGGTCGAGACTACTCCCCAATTTGTGCCTCCTCCCGCGGCAGCTTGATAAAGAACTTTTTTCTTATCTGACGAGACAATGTATGAGCGAATGCCTTCGAGGAACGGCGTAGCGGAGCGTTCGCGCAATTGATATCGTTGGAGGCGTAAGTTAGGCGGACCAGCGGTACCTGGCACGGTTGGCTCAGTGTAATAGAAGCTTCCCGCCGCACCGGCCGACAGGCTGCCATAATCTCCGGCTGGAACATTCACAGCGAGCACGCGTTGTCCGATGCCCGCGAAATCGATACGCACAGTCACGACTCTCGGCGCCGGTGGTGCCGCAGGAGGTGTGGCTGGGGTTTCCGGCTTAGGTGGTGGTGGCGGCGGTTCATCGCCGGTCTCTGGCAGAAGAGGCGACGGGTCAGTCGCACTCAAAACTGCGAGATAGATTGCTCGGCGCACAGGTCGATCGATCGAGCTCATCTCAAGCCATCCGGTGCTGGGCCCATAATTAGTGCTCGCCAGGAAATATAGATACTTACCTCCCGCATCGAATGCGGGCGAGATCGAATCGGCCAATCCATCGGTGACCTGCTGCGACTTCTTATCACCGATCGAGTAGATGAAGATGGCCCGAAGATGACTTGGAAGATTCTTTGAATAAGCCACCCAGCGAGAGTCTGGCGACCAAGTCGCGTCGAACTGACGAATTGGGTCAGGATAGGAATCAGTATCAATCTTGGTCGCGGTGCCGTTAGCAACCGCAATAGTCCAGAGGTTTCGGTGACTATCCTGAACGAGGATCTGACTGCCGTCCGGTGACCACGCAGGCGCAGAATAGAATGCTGAAGATGGCAACGCGACTGCGCGTGGCGCATTAACACCGACCGGATCTCCAATCATCAGTTGATACTCGCCGCTAGCATCTGAAAGCCAGGCCAGTTGAGTGCCATCGGGTGACCATGCAGGATTGCGGTCATGCGCACCGGGACTCTGTGTCAGATTGCGGTAATCTCCTTTTTCCGTCGGAACTGTGAAGATCTCTCCACGTGCTTCGAACGCAGCACGAACGCCTGTTGGAGAGAGCGCCGCGTTTCGTACCATGCTGGCCACTTTCTTGAATTGGGGTCGAGCCCAGGGAAGATCACCGGTTACGTCGATCGTAAGGCGTTGAGACTTCCCTGATCGAGTATCGAGAAGATGAATGTAGCCTGCCTGTTCGTAGACGATCGCGTCCGGACCAGCCGACGCCGTCATGATGTCGAAGTCGTCGTGTTGAGTTAATTGCGTGGGTTGTTTGCTATCGGCGCGATAGGCAAACAGATTCATCGTATGGTTACGATCGGAAAGAAAGTAGATGGTGTTGCCAACCCACATTGGCAGCGTATCGTTGCTGTTGGTCCAAGGTAGCTTCTCAACTGAATTGTCACTTAGATTCATGACTGAGATGGGATGGGTGCGACCACCTCGATAGTGACGCCATTGACTCGTCTCGTACCAATCGGGAATGAAAGCCGTTGAGAATTCTTCGTAAGCAAATCGCCGCCCGTCAGGTGAATAAGTCCCGCTAAACGCGCGCGGCATTGGTAACGGCGAAGGCAGGCCTTCATCCAGACCGATGGACCAAAGACGAAAGTACGATTGTTGGGGTGCACTGGTGCGATATGAAGCGAAGATAATCCGGCGTCCATCCGGTGACCATCCACGCACTCGATCTGGACCAGGGTGATAAGTCAATCGTCGCGGCTGACCACCACTTGTCGGAATCACGTACACATCCGTGTTACCGGCGACAGTCCCTGAAAACGCGATTTGACTTCCATCAGGCGAGAAGTAAGGATCGATCTCCAAACCTTGCGTCGCTGTTAGACGACGTGCCTGTCCGCCAGTGCGCGACACAATCCACAAGTCACCGGCGTATTCGAAGGCGATCGAGTCGCGACTAACGGTTGGATGACGCAGCAACCGGGTACCTTGACCGACGGAAACAACAGAAGTAACAAGACACAACGCGAAAGTAAGAAACAAAAGGCGTATCTTCACAAAAACCTCCTGGGATTTAGACCTGTAAAAGGCAGGACATTTATCCAGCTTCCTCTTCAAGTTCCATCCGCTTATAAGTTGAACGTTTTGCGTTCCATATCAAATAGGCTGGCGCGCCCAACATGACGACTCCCAAGCCAACCGCCGCGCGTGTGGGTTGTGTGATGATGGTGTTCAAAACGAGAGCGACAGCAGCGACTATGAACAGTATTGGCGTTACTGGATAACCGGGAACTCTATACGGTCGTAAGAGTTCAGGCTGACGTTTGCGATAGACAAAAACACTCGCGGCTGCCATTCCGTAAAAAATCCATCCGATGAAAACTACGTAAGTCAACAATTGGTCGAACGTTCCGCTCACCGCGAGGATTGCTGACCATAGTGCACCTGCGACTATCGCAAAGGCTGGGGTCTTTAGTCGTGGATGTACCGTAGCCAATCGCTGAAAGAATAGGCGGTCGCGGGCCATTGCGTAATAGACGCGTGGGGCGGTCAGCATGATTCCGTTCGTTGCGCTAAAGATTGAGATCAGAATCATCACCGCCACAGCTTTGGCCGCAGTTGGGTTGAGCGTGTTGCCAACCGCGGTTGCAGCAACGCGCTCCGAGTTAGCCAGACCAACCGCTCCCAACGCAGCGATATAGCCAAGATTGGCGATCAAGTAGATGGCAACTAAAGCTGCTGTTCCAATTAATAATCCGAGTGGCAGATTGCGTTTAGCATTTACGACTTCGCCCGAGCTATAAGTCACAAACTGCCAACCCTCATAAGCCCACAGGACTCCAATCATTGACAGTCCAAAACCAGAAGCAAGCGAGGCGTTGTACTGATTGGGTAAAAGCGAAGCGCCCGATCCTTGAAACCCTCGTCCAAGCCAGAGCAATGCGAAACTCATTAAAAGGATGCCGACTACTTTCGTCGCCGTGGTCCAGTTTTGAAGATCCGCACTCGCACGTGTGCCGAGCACATTGACTGTCGCTACCGTCGCTATGATGAACACCGGGACCATTTTTGCGATGAGCGGTTTCATCGGAACGATTTCGCCGATGTAGGCGCTGAACGCAACCGCCAGTGCCGCCACCGCGCCGCTGCTAATCACAAAGAAGAGGGTCCAACCAAATAAGAATGCGGGCAAGGCTCCAAAGCAATCGCGGATGTAAACGTAGATCCCACCTGACGCCGGTTTCATCGCTCCTAATTCACTGTAGGTAAGCGCACCAAGCAACGACAGCACTCCACCGACAAGCCAAACCGCAAGAGCAGGTACGATGAAGCCGTCAACCTGTCGCACTACAGCAGCCGGAACGAGGAAAATGCCAGAACCGATAACGGAGCCAATCGTCAAGAAGATCAGATCCCGCAAGCCAAGCGTGCGCGGTAATGTATTCATGTTTGGTCTAGCGAGTCTGTGGCGTCAATAGTTCGAGCTGAAACGCAGTAAATTTCCGGCGAATGCGAACCAGAGAAAGCCGAGGCATGCAAGTACGAATATTGTTGCCTGGAGCTTGCCCCAGATTCTTTTGCGCTTGCTGGTCCAGGATTGTATGGCGTTGAAGAGGACGATCAGCGTTCCCGCTGCCCCCAGAATCCCGATCAGCTGAATCAGATGGAAGTACTTGTTTCCCCGATCACTAAAAACCCAGAGGTGCTCCACTCCATAAAGCACAAGACCAACAATGGATATGGCAAAGACCAGAATCAACACAAAATCGATTCGCACCAGAAGCCGAAGCAACCACTCTTTCCATGTCAAATCGAGGTGGTGACGGTAATGTCTTCGCACAAACCATGTTATCGGCCAAAGGAGTAACGTGAGCAACATGACCCCTAGCGAAATCAAAACAAACGGCAAGAGTATCTTGCCGTTCTCCATAACGCTCACGCGCTGGCCGACAAAAAACGGATAAGGAAGAATCATTTGCATTCGACCATTTGCGTCGGGCTTGAAGACGAGTTTGTCCCATCCGTTTTCTTCAAGAAATGTCATGGGCGCCACCTCTCGCCAACGTTTCGGTCGCCCATTTGAAGCAGGCAATTCAGCGACTTGAATCGATCCGTTGTCAACCGCTGATACCGTGAACTCTCCAACAAGTGACGCGGTCTTGAGAAATGATGATTCGCTGCGCCGACTTAACATGTATTTTCCACTTATGGTCTTGGCATCCTGTGCTGCGCTTGTAAGCGTCGCGTCAGACGGTGGCGTCGAAGGAAAATATCGATCAAGGAATGATTCCCACAAAACTGTTCTTGGTGATACGCCTCCTCTTCCCGCACTGTTATACGAAATGAAGAAGCCAACACCCGCATCGAGGATCAGATGCAGATCGCTGTGGAAGTATTGCGTGTCGCCGGCGTGACCAATGATCCGATGTCCGTTCCGCGATTCCTCATAGAAGCCATAAGCCATGGCATTCGCCGCATCATCCAGGGCAAACAGTCTACTGTGCATCAAGCGTGCTGTTTCCGGTTTTAGTATGCGGACATCGCCAAACTGTCCATCCTGTAAATGCGCAGTGATGAACCGAGCAATGTCACTCGCCGTGCTGCTCAGACTACCGGCCGGAGGAACACTAACAACCTCAAACTCTTTCGGCTCGTCAGATCCCAGCCTATATCCGTTGGACATCAGACCAGTGAGCGTCGCGGGCAGCGGCTGGGCGAAGGTAGACCGAGTCATACCCAGCGGTTTAAAGATGTTCTCTTCAACATACTCATTGAATGGTTTATTTGATACGCGTTCGACGATGTAACCAGCCAGAGCGGCTCCGTAGTTTGAATACGCAGGAATAGTTCCCGGTGGATAGATTCGACGGGGCACGTGCGCCTTTAGATATTGACCAAGTGGAGGCGGAGCAGGCTCGGCCGAAAATAAATCTTTGATTTGCTCCTCGAACCCCGGTGTGTGCGTCAACAGATTCTTTAGGGTGATTGGCTTTCCGAATGCATCGGGAATTTTGAAATCAATATAGTCATTAACGTCGCGATCAAGGTCGAGCATCCCTCTTTCAAACAACTGCATGACCGCCGTCCAGGTGAATAGCTTGGACACGGAACCTGGCCGAAATAGAGTTTCATCCGCGGATACAGGTTTCTTTTGTTTGACATCCGCATACCCGTAGCCGCGCGCGAACAAAACCTTCCCGTCTTTGACGACCGCGACTGTCGCGCCGGCTAAATCATCGCTCTTGAGTTGTAACGGCACTAGTCCATCCAGAAACGCCTCGACGTCTGTGGCGGTCAACTCATGGACGCCGGATGGAGGCTTCTCTGGTGTTACTTGCTTGTTCCCTTCTCTGGCATGCGGCAAGGTTGGAACCTGACACCAAACCGACGTTGCAAAGAGAAGAGCAACCAGAAAAAAACTAACTGCTTTTTGCATGATGTTAAACGGTCCAGATCTGTGCGAGTACACGTTTGAAGTTTCCACCAAGAATCAACTCAATGTGTTGGTCACTATACTTGCGGCGGATCAACCCCTCGGTTAAATCAAACACTCGTTTTGGATGGTCGAGGCCTTCGATGTCGATCTTCTCCCGAAAACCGTAGCTGTCCTTATAGTTGGCGCGCAGCCTCTTATTTTCCTCAGGCGGCATATCATCGTAGCCATCTAAATCCATATCGCTACCAAGACCAACATGCTCTACACCCACAAGCTTCGCTACATGATCGAAATGGTCCAGGACGTGTTCGATGGTCGTTGGTTCTTCGGCTCGAACAAACATTCGCACGCCAGTAATTCCCATGACCCCGCCAGTGGCCGCCATCTTCTTAATGGCCTCGTCTGTCTTCAAACGGGGATGACCGGGAACTAGTGCGCGGCAGTTCGAGTGCGTGATAAGAACAGGTTTCTTCGAGACCTCGAATGCGTCGAGCGTTGTGCGATCGCCACAGTGCGAAACGTCGACGGCCATTCCGACCTTGTTCATCCGCTCGACGATCGAGACGCCGAAATCACTCAAACCCTCGTCACGGCGCTCTGTGGAACCGTTGCCGATCAGATTCCGTGTGTTGTAGGTGAGTTGAGAGACGCGCTGGCCAAGGCTCCGAAAGAGGTCTACATCGTCGACACTTTGAAAGTGTTCAGAGTTCTGCACGCCGAGAAGCACGCCGACTTTGCCCGACGATTTAACTCGTTCAAGGTCAGCAGCGCTATCAACGCGCATCAATGTCTGGTCGTGGTTCGCCAGGAATCCATTCCATGAAGAGATGAATCTGAGGGTACCGAGATATGCATCGCGTCCACCTGTACCGACCGCAATGTGAAAGACATTGATGCCCGAATCTCTATATTTCTGCAGATCTGTTGCGGTAAAACTGTCAGGATTTGAAAACCATTTCTGTGAGCGCGATCCGATAACAAACGGGCTGAGCATATCGATCACTGTTGCACGCTTCATTAGATCGATCGCACGCGTTGAATATTCGATCGTTGTATTGGCAAACAATCGATAACGCGTACGATTAATCATCGGAGCGGCGACAATTGCTGCGCCCGCCATTGCTGAGCGCTTGAGTAACTCTCGCCGACTAATCATGTTTGTGGTGTGCTTACGGTTCAATATTCACTATTTACCTTAGTTACCAGCTTTGCCTCAAAAGTCGATTGAGTGGTAACGAGTTTCGTATTTAGTTCGTGTGACTTCGTGGATCG
>DATBSH010000128.1:0-12671 GCA_036559885.1 Pyrinomonadaceae bacterium | reverse complement strand
TTTCAACTCGCTCACCGGTTGGAAAACGCGCGACGTAGTCGGCATAGCGCGCTGCTGCCTCCTGGAAACGTCCCACACGCAGCAGTGAAGCTGCACTGAAGTTCAACCCTTCGCGACCCTCCTTGATCTGGCTGTAGTCACGCGCAAGCTGGTCAAAAACACCGTAGGCTTTCGCATAATCCTTCGCTTGAAAATAAGACCGGCCGATTCCCAGCATCGCTTCTGCGACGCGGCTGTCGCTTGGGTAATAATCCAAGAGTGCTTGCCAGTGACGCCGAGCTTCGGCAAACGCGCGATTGTTCATGTAGATCGACGCACGCCGCATGTGTTCCCCCGGCGTAAGCTTTGCGACGTTACCTGTGGCGTCTTGCGTCGCATTGTCGCTGCGCCGAACGGCGGCAAGCGCACTTTCGTTGCCTGATTGCGCGAAGCCGCGCGGAATTAAGAACTGACTTGCCACAGCTGCCGAGACTATTAGAACCGCCAAGTAAAGCAGCCGGCAGGAGTGCTTTATGCTCGTTGCTAGATACTTATTCATCGTGTCCTTCGATGATTTCGAACGACGAATGGATTTCTACGGTCGGGCGCAGAGTCGCCGAAACGCTGCAGTATTTCTTCTCAGATAACTCGATAGCTTGTTCCACGGCGTGACGTGAGATGTTCTTTCCAGTTATGACGTGATGAACATTCATGAATTTGTAGCTGCACGGATGTTCGGCGCGACGTTCACCACTCACCTCAACTCGGTAAGCCGATACCTTCATTCGCTTCTTTTGCAGAATGCTGATCACATCAATACCGGTGCACGATCCAAGAGCTACTAATAACAACTCTACGGGCGAGGGAGCAGACGAACGTTCCTGATCAGTATCTAATGTGATGGCATGTCCTGATGGCGAGATACCAATAAAAAGATCGTCACCGGCAAATCTCACCACCGCTTTCGTCGATTTCCTTACCATGTCGAATCTCCCGGGCAGAGAATACCACAGCTAATGCATCACGGATCTGAGACGGAATTCAAACCTTTTTTAAAACGAGCACGTAAGACTGTGTTATGATTGCGACACTTCGCAGAGCCTCACATTTTGATCTTCAAAACTTTGTTGGCTTCGCAGCACCGCCCAGGGAGAAGCCTTTGGTGAGTAGAGTGGGAGGACCATCATGGCTGATATCCTGATTGTCGATGACGACGAGGTAATCCGCGACACGCTTTACGAACTGTTGTCAGAACAATATGTCTGTCAAACCGCGGACACTGCTAACAAAGCACTAGCTAAACTAAAAGCAGGAACGTTCGATCTAGTGCTAACAGATATCTCCATGCCCGGATTAAGCGGCTTGGAGTTACTAAGTCGAGTTTTGGAACTCTGTCCCCACACGCCGGTGATAATCATCTCAGGCATCACCGATCAGGACCATGCCCAAGCACTAATTCGACTTGGTGCGTTCGATTATTTGTTGAAGCCGTTCAGGCTGGAAGTAGTAGAAAAGAGTGTGAAGCGGGCGCTCGAATATGGTCGGAAAGCAGCAAAACAGAAAGAATCTTCTGACTCGTCTGATTCGCAAAAGAACGACTGGAACCTTACCAATCCCTAGAGAAGCACTAACGCAGTGGCTACGCTGCCACGATTGCAAATGTGCCCTCGGGAGTAGTCCCTCGCTGCCGGCTGATTTCTTTTACAAGCTCGCTGATTCGATCGGCCGTAAATGGTTTGGCTATTACCCAGTCAACCCCGGCCGCCTTTTGCTCATTGGAGCCAACCGCTTCGCCCCAGCCGGTAATCACAGCGATCGGAATCATTTCACTTTGATGACGAATCGCCTGCGCTAGTTCCCAACCACTCATGCCGGGCATTCCCACATCCGTAAACACTCCATCGAACTGTCCATCTTGAAAGAGTTGCAGCGCTTCGTCGCCGTTCTGAGCCAACGTCACTACGCAGCCTTCTGACTCAAGAATTTCGTGCAGCAGCTCACGGACAAAGTCTTCATCGTCCACCACAAGCAATCTAAGCGGATGATGTTCTGGCACGATCGCGACACAGCTCGGTGGATTGAAGTCCGGGTTCTCATTAGCCTCGCGCTCCGCTTCGGTTGCAACGCTCGCAATTGGCAAGGTGATAGAGAACTTGGTGCCATGGCCGTGCTGTGAGTCAACTTCGATGTTTCCACCGTGACGGCGAACTATACCGAAGCTGACCGCGAGACCCAGACCGAGTCCAGCCTTACCCTTCGTGGTGAAGAATGGGTCGAACACTCGGGAGCGAACTTCCGGATACATTCCAATACCATTATCAGCCACAGTTATTACTACCGACTCGCTTACGATCTTACTGGACAGCGTAATGGTGCCGCCTTCGGGCATTGCGTCGATAGCATTGAACACCATGTTCACCAGCACTTCACGTAGCTCCGAGTCGTCGCCCATGACCTTTGCACCCGATCGGTTGTGCAAATCAAGAGTGATGTGAACGTTTGAAGCCTCTGCGCAATTCTTCCAACGAGGACGCGTAATCTCGCCTGCATCCGTCAGAATCTGATCAATGGATACAAGTTCAAAATCGTGATCGCGTCTTTGTCGAGCGAAGTCTTGAATACGCTTAACTGTTCTTGCTCCGTCTTCCGCAGTCTTGATGATGATGTCGAGCCCACGCCGAACCTTCTCGGAATCGTTTGTCCGCTGCAGCAATTGAGCCCGGCCTAATATTCCGGCGAGCGTATTGTTGAAATCGTGCGCTACGCCTGATGCCAGTTCGCCAAGGGCCGAAAGTTTTTCCATCTGCGAAAACTGTTCACGAATTCGCTCCTGCTCGGCGATGTAGTGTGAAAGCTCTTTAACGTGACGCTCAGCCTGATCGGCCTGTGCCGCAGACGTTTCGATGTTCTTGAGGTAAGTGCGATAAGTGAGAAAGACAATGCCGATGATTGGTAACGTGATGAAGAATGCATAAAAGCCGACCTGATAAATCAGGGCGGCGATCACACCTGCGGCTGACGCTCCGGCAAAGTAAGTTATTGATGTCCACAAATAATGCGTGCGCCAGGTTGTCCACAGCGGTTGGTTTGTTTTAAGTGCAGCCCCGATCGCCACTATGCCTGAATTGGAGACGTAGTGAAGCATTGCCATCGTGCAGATAGCAGCAAGGAACGTCGCGGAAAAGGCCTGTTTCGGTAGAAGGCTAATGTTGCCGAACAACAATCGGAGTAACGTGCTCGTTACAAATATTGACAACGCCGAGCCACCCCAGTTGAAGAACACGGTTCGCCATTTCTTGCTAAAGCGCAGAGACGAGAGAACAGCCTCAGTTGAGGCGACAATCAGCGCCGGTTCGCCTCCATAGATCCAGAAGATCAAGAAGACGAATGTGTCGGAAGCCGAGATCTGTGAACTGAACCGAGGGATCGGAACAATAATCCTGGCCCCGATTGTCAGCGTCATCGCGACCAGGATCAGAAAATGTAGATCGATGCTTCTTAGCTCGAGATTAAATGCTGAATAAAGTAAAGCCAGACCACCCAATCCCGTCACAATCCACAGGAATGGCACGAACAGTTTGTGTCGAGTTGTGCCGTCGGTATCTGACATGGTGTCTTGGTCTGAAGGTGAGGCTTAGTCCCCTTAGCAAGACAGGCTGGATTGGATTAATTTATTTCGGGGCAACGTGCTCCTTCTTCGGAAGGAAGATAGTTAAATATGTGGCCCGAAATTGATAGCCACATTTCCGATAAAAAGCTTGGGCCTTGGTGTTCTTGTAATTGACCAACAAACAAACTGATTTCGCGCGCTGTAACAGCGTCCGTGAAAGTTCTGACATGCAGCTGGCGCCAAAACCCTGCGAGCGCTTGTCTTCACTCAACCAGACTCCTTCGAGGTAAACGACTTCCGGGGTCTCGGCGATAATGTCAGCTTTAAACGCCAGCTTGCCATCTTCAAATACGATCCAGGTTCTGCCTTGTTGGATGCGCCGCAAACAACGCTTCCGAAAACCTTCTGGATCTACATCGCGCGGATCCACACCACTCTCTGCAAACGCCATTTCAGCTTGTATGGGTAATACGAGATCAAGCTCGTCGGGCGTTGCCAACTGTAGTCTCGGAGTCGCCGCGTGAACCTCAACTGGATAGTGAAACTCCAGTAGCGACTCACTGCACGCCAAACGCATTTGCTGACCAGAATGTGAGCAGTAGGACCAGAGTTCCTTAATGCGATTTTGCTCACCCATGATCATGTGCGTGTTCGGACATTCCCGCACCACTTCGGCTAACGCACGGAGAGCGCGAGAAGAGACTGTTTCGAGCAGCGTAGCGTGCCCAATCAGAGCGACGCCCTCCAGGTAGCCATTCACGTCGCGGCATCCGTAAAAGGTGCCGCGGTTGAGCGGGCTGACGAGACCGTTATCGCGGATCAGACTCGTCATTGCTACCGTATGGATCGGACGTTCACGTAGGAAGTCAAGCACCTCTGCCTCTGTTTCTCGGCCGAGTTGCTCCACCCGGACATCCGCCCTTTCGGTAAACAGAAATTCTGCGGGCAGGTTTTCTACTAGTACTGTTGAGGTTCGCATGTCCATGGTTCGTTAATCTGGAAATTGAATCCGGTTGTTCTATTCCATGCAGGCGGTGTCATCGCCGCCCATGAGTATTGAGGTAGCATCAACTCGATCGCCGAGTAAGACACCGTCACCTAGGATCACGCCGTCGCCGAGCAGTACACCGTCACCGAGCAGAACGCCATCACCCAGGAGAACGCCATCACCTAAGAGCACGCCAGTTGGGCAGAACCAAACGCCTTCACTGATCGTGTTGCCATTGCTGGTTATAATGCTGTCGCCGAGTAACACGCCGTCGCCGAGTAACACGCCGTCGCCGAGTAACACGCCATCGCCGAGTAACACGCCATCTCCCAGCAACACGCCGTCGCCGAGGAGTACGCCAGTCCCGTAAATCGACTGGTACTGGGTTATCAAGTTAATACCGGTTGCGTAGGTGTGATTCAGTAGGATGCCTTGCGACCAGGAGAAAGTTGAGTCGTAGATAAATGTGTGCGGGTCGGGAGGTACAGTTGTTAGTAGCGGCGTGCCACGTTGAAAGCTGGTGCTTAGGTCGCTACGGATGAGTGCGGTCAGGTCAGCTGCGCCGGCAATGTTAATTTCACCTGCGCCTTGTTCGAATGTGTTGTAGCCCGCTAATGGCTGAGCCGTGTACATCAGGATCATCTTGACCATGTTCGGCGTCAGCTTAGGATTCATCTCAAGCAACATTGCAGCAGCACCCGCGCCGATAGGAGCCGACATCGATGTACCGCTTAGCGTCATCATCTTGTTCGTGGTATCGGTGGTAAGTACTGCGTTGATCTCCGGTCGAGCTAATACCAGGGCGTTTCCTGGTGATTCAGCAGATATGATTTTGTTGCCGGGAGCAACGATGTCGGGCTTGATCACATTGTCATAGTGGCGAACACCGTTCGTATCGGTACTGTAGCTGCGGGTTGGTCCACGAGAACTAAAGGTCGTCACAACGTCGTCGGCACGGCCTTCTGTACCTAACGTATTAGAAGCCCCGACCGTTATTGCGGAAGGTTCGTTACCAGGCGAATGAACCTGCCCATAGACTTTCTCGCCTGCTGTGTTTTTGCCATCGTTACCGGCGGCTGCGAAAACGGTCACGCCAGCGTCGACCAATCGTCGCACTGCGTTACACAAAGGATCATTCTTGTAGGAGTCAACGGCAGGCATCCCAAGGCTCATGTTTGCTACGCGAACGTTGTATGTCGTGCGGTTGATGAGGAGCCAATCGATCGCTTCGAGCAGGTTTGAGACGTGGCCCTGCCCATTAGCATTCAAAACGCGCAGGTTAACAATCTTCGAACCCATCGCGATTCCCGCATAAGCAGCGTTGTAGTAGAGCTTGTTGCCAGATGCGATAGCCGCGACGTGTGTTCCGTGGCCGTATGGATCGTCCGTCCGACCTTCACCCGTGAAGTCCTTACTGAAAACCACGCGCGATTGGCCGTACGAGTTCTGTAACGCCTTGTGGGCAGCATAGACGCCCGAATCAAAAATCGCGATTCCAACGCCCGAGCCGTCAAGCGTATAACTGGCACCGGAACTGGATACCTGATTGCGGCGATATGCAGCGCCGGTTGTTTGTGATATGAGCCCTTCCACTTTTACTGTGCGGTCGGGTGAGACGTAGCTAACTTCTGGGAATGCGGCCACAGTTTCAATGATGTTTTCGGGCAAAGAGACAACTAGCGTATCGAGCATCTTGAGCTGTTTGCGAACGTGGACGCCATTTGAATTCAGCAGGGAATTAAGCTGACCGCTCGGTTTCCCATTGAGCTGTATAACGACATCTATCCTGTTGCCGTCTGCGTTGTGTCCGCGAAGATCAGAAGACACCTTTAGGGGCTTCACCTGCGATGACGCGCTGGCGCGGTCGTCGAGCAGGATGCCAAATAGCAGCGCCGCCACTAGCGACGTACAAATTATTGCTGCCAGTCCAAAATAGCGTTTGTTTCTACGAATCAGCTTCAAGTCGGGAGTCTCCATCTTCGTTTTCAGCCCGCCACCCGCACAGCTTGGGCTCAAACAGTTGTGCAGAGGGCGTGCCACGAGTGTGCCCATGCGATAGACCCTGTGGTTTCAGTAACTTAGCTGGATTAGCGGAGATTTGTTGTCAGAGAGGCTTGACCGATTAGTTCAGCCTGACCGATCCAATGGAATCAGTCTGATAGAATCCGCCCATGCTTCCAGAAGAAGTAGAAATGTTCCGGGATTACTCCTGGCGGCGGGATCCAGAGCGGCGCATCCAGGATCCGTACACCGCCGAACGGTTTGTTCAGGAGGTAGGTTTCTGCACAGTCCTCACGGACTCGCGACACCCTGGTCCATCCTTGTACACCGCAGTGTGCGGCCGGAGAGAGACGCATATGCCGCGCAACGTGCAGAAGGATCCGGAGAGCAGCTTAACCTGGACCATAAAGGACGAATTGATGAGACGTGGCCGTTGTTTCTACGGGAAGCTACTGAAGGGCCACGCCACGCTGGTTGCGCCCGATTTGATTCCTGCTTTCTATACGCTGTGGGGCGTGGCTCGTAAGCAAGAGCCAGGCATATTCACCGAGGATGCACAGAAAATACTGAAAACTTTACGCAAAGAATGGGAAATGGGATCGAGGGACTTGCGTGAAACGAGCGGAGTTAGCGATCGCCGCCGATTTGATAAGGCGATGGCGCAGCTACAAAGAGCAATGAAAGTGATTCCCAGCGATGTGATTTATGAGCCGACCTTTACGTATATCTGGTCCATAACTGAAGCGAGGTTTCCAGATCAAATGAAGAAGCCGTTGGGAAGGGAAGAGGCCCTTACCGAAATCGCGCGTGCTTATTTAAAGGGCGCTGGCATGACGTTGAGAGGCGAGCTTGCACGAGTAACTGGCCTGCGATCTCCGGATGCTGGTCGGGGAAACTGGGCTCTGGTTGATGAATCTTTTGCGGAACGTTTGGCGCCAGGGATCTATCGACTTCGTGACATGAAGCGGGCTGCTGCATCAGGAGGATTTCGGATTTAGCCCGGAACTTGTTACCTCTTCAAGCGCTCGCTGCTCCATTTGGGCCATCTGCAAAACCAAAGGTAGTTGATCCTGTGCATTTCCCAACCGCTGCATCATTACGTCGATCTCAGCTTGATTCAAGTTCCGGCTCACCGTCGCTTCAATTGTCTGTAGGCGAGTTTTGGCTGAGCTTAGATACTGGTCCGCCTGGCTTCGTAATTGTTGGATTTTCTCACGGTCCGCAGCGAGTTCCGCTTGTAGAGCAGCGCTCTCGGTACTATTAACGAGCCGCGCCTGGTTAATGCGACGCTCGACCTTAAGCAATTCTTTTCGTGACCGTGCGAGGATGCGTGTTGCTGTCAGACGCATTGCTAGTGTATCCAGATAGGCATCCGCTAACAGTGGGTTCGATTGCTCGATTTCGGCCAGCGCGGCACGTTCCGCAGACGTTAATTCAGATCTGAACCAGGCGACTTCACTTGCTGTAATACCATCTAATGCTAGTCTGTTACGCAATCTGGCAAGCCAAGCTCGGCGATATAAAAGAATGACGGCGGCAATAACCAAACCGACCGCCAGTCCGAAACCGAACGAAACACCCGCCAATAGCAAGTAAACGGCAGCGGAATCAGTCGCTTCCGTAGTCATGAAGAGTGCAAGGAAAAGAAAAGGCACAGGAATAGTCGCTATCAGAATGGCAAGCCACGGAGCGACTTTTAAAACGCGTGCAAGAGCAGCGTCACTCTTAGAAAGTTTACCGGTAGAACCGTTCATCATCGTAAGTGTTGTAGCGTTCAGATATTAGCCCAGCCCACTGTGGCCAGCTAGCCAGTGCGGCAGGAAAAGCTAATACGAGCGCTTGTCTGTATAATGACTTCACTCTTAACCTGAACGAGAAGACGACAATGAGACTCACGCAACGATTAAAATTACTCCCAGCTGGATTATCGTTGTTAGCGGTGATTGGAGTGGCAGCTGCCAGATGTGACGCTCAACCGCAGACGACTGGACTTTCATCAACTCCCGGCGTGCCGGGCCGCCCTGTCACCGTGCCACTGACTATTCAAATCAAGGAAGCGGACAGGGAAATGGAGCTTCAGAGTATCGATCTCACAGTCAGCGAAGATGGTGAGCCGCAAACCGTCTTGTCCATCCGGAGCATGGGCACCAGTTCACCACTGACCCTGGCCCTGCTGATCCAGGAGGATCTATTACCTCCAGTCGGAAATGAAATTAAACCACTTGCCGAGTTCATAAAGAGGTTACCGCGTGGATCACGCGTTATGGTCGGCTACTTGCGAACGGGTAGTTTGCTGGTTCGTCAGAAGTTCACAACTGATCTTGAGAAAGCAGCGACTGCATTACGACCCCCAATCGGGTTCGCCAGCGTCGGACCATACAATCCTTACATCGAAGTGGTGGAAGCAGTGAAGCGGTTCGAGTCGCAGCCATTGGGCAGACGTGCAATCTTGCTGGTCTCGGATGGTTTAGATATTTCGCGCGGCGTTGACTCCTCATCGCCGACTTTGAGCATCGATCTGCAACGGGCGATAAGAGAAGCCCAGCGTCGGTCGATCGCTATCTACGGTTTTTACGCGCCCACACTGGCAGCTGAAACAAGTCGAGTGCTGGCGGGCAATGCTCAGAGCTCTTTGCTGCGCTTGTCCACCGAAACCGGAGGCCACGCTTTCTTCCAAGGCACCGGCGCGCCGGTTAGCTTTGAGCCATTCATTCGTGAGTTGGACATGTCTTTGGATCGCCAAGCTGCGCTTACGTTTCTGTCGACGCATGCAAAGAAGGGTTTCCACCGGATCGAGGTGCGTTCCTCAACACCAGGGGTGCGCGTCTCATATCCGTCCGGTTACGTTCGATAAAATCCGTAGTTCATTTTCGCGGCCTAATCTAGAGCGAAGAATTACCACAAAGTCTTGACACACGCTCCGATGGTTGTTATATGCAACTGTCGCAGCTTTACCTCGCAAACCCAGGTCCCTCTCTCAACTAGAGAGTCCTTAGACCACTCTTGATAATCGGTAACTTTGCCGATTAAGGAAGGCTTTCCAATGAAAAATCTGAAGCATCTTTCCTCTGTGTTAACTACTGCGTTTCTCCTCGCATGTTTCAACATTTTAGTATTTGGACAATCAACTGCAGACAAGAACCAAATTGCCGCCGCCAGCAGCTCCGGCGCTAGTGTTAGATTTGACGTTGTCGTCCCGCGCTCGGCCGTGACGCTCACAGTCGTTGGGCCTGATGGCCTAACGTTTACCAAAGAATTTCGCGGCGCGAGCAGTCCCGAGTTCAGACTAAGCGACGCGGGCGAGAGCCTGCCAGATGGGTCCTATACCTATGAACTCCGCATCACACCAATTTTTTCAACAGAAGTAAAAGAAGCATTGAAAGAGGCCCGCGCTAAGGGCAATGAAGTTGAGGTTCTGCGCGAATTGCGAAAACGTGGATTGCTCCCCTCACAGCCGACGGTACAATCTGGTAGCTTTTTGGTGCTGAATGGCAGCGTTATCGTGGCCGGGAGCGCCGAAAAGGGCGACCAAGACCGCGCAATGGTCCAACCACCAGCGAGTCCCGTCGTTGCCCGCACGAGTTCCATTGTTTCCACGGCGAGTCCTACCGTTTCCACACGGCGCTCGTCATATAAGTTTCCAAGACATCACCCTAGCTTTATGTTTGATTTCGTAATAGCTGATGATCTGATCGTGCAGGGAAGCGCATGTGTTGGTCTCGACTGCGTCAATGGCGAGGTATTCGGTTTTGACACGATTAGGGTGAAGGAAAATAACACCCGCATCCAATTCGATGACACTAGTACGTCGGCCGGGTTTCCCACCAATAACTGGCAGATAAGAGCCAACAGTTCTGCGAGTGGCGGCGGGAACTTTTTGGGATTCGTCGACCAGGGGGCCACAGGCAACTCGGAAACCGGTACTATCGTGTTTCAAGTCGATGCCGGAGCGCCAGCGAATTCGCTCAGAGTGAGTAGCAGTGGCCGGATTGGAGTGCGAACGGCCACGCCGGTTCTAGATGTCCACGCGAATACGACTGACACTCCAGCGATCCGGCTGGAACAGAACAACACAGGCGGTTTTACTGCACAGACGTGGGACATCGCCGGCAATGAAGCGAACTTCTTCGTGCGTGATGTCACTAGCGGTTCACGTTTGCCGTTCCGCATCCGCCCAGGTGCACCGACAAGTTCAATCGACATCTCCGCCACCGGTAACGTCGGCATAGGGACAGCCAGTCCGGCGAAGAAACTGCATATTTCGGATATCAATTCCCAAGTGCTTGTTGACAGACCGGCTAACACAGCTGGAAACTATGCGCTGATCAACTTCTCGACCAGTGGCGCGGCAAAATTCTTCTTTGGTTTGAATGCTGATTCCGATCCAGGCGCCGACCGACTATCATTTTTCGATCAGGCGTTCAGTGCAGCTACTCCGGTCATGACATTTACCGGTGGTAGTGTTGGAATCGGAACAAACGCGCCCACCTCTAAACTTTCCGTAAATGGCACCGCCAGTAAGCCTGGTGGTGGAACATGGGATGTTTTCTCGGATGAGCGTCTGAAGAAGATCAAAGGACCATTCAATAGCGGTCTCAAAGCGGTGATGCAGTTGCAACCAGTACGTTATGAATACAAGGCAAACAACGCCTTGGGCATTAAGTCCGAAGGTGAGCATATCGGTTTCGGCGCTCAGGCAATACAGCGAGTTATTCCGGAAGCAGTTACCAGGACTGCAAACGGCTACCTGATGGTCAACAGTGACCCGATCATTTGGACCATGCTGAATGCGATCAAGGAGCAACAGAAAGAGATCGTCGAGCTGAAGCGACAAATTCGCCAATTGCGAGCAGCAACGCGAAGACGAAAGTGATCGTGTGGCTGTAGTTTTCAATAAGAGGGGTGGCCGAGTTAATGGCCACCCCTTTTTGCTGGGCGGGTTATAAGTAGGTGATTCGATTACTGAATGGTCGCGGGCAGAAGTGAGCCGCGATTGTCTGTTGCGATGGCCCAACCATCTGCAATCTGACCTATCATGCCATGGAAGTGGATTTCACTCCCGCTCAACACAACTAACACATCGCCTGCATGATAACGAGGATCATCGAGGCGGAAGCGGATGGTAGTCGCCTGACCGTTCTTTTGGTTCAATGGTTCAAAAGAAAAATCCTCGGCATTGACCGCGTATGTTTGCGAATTATTAGCAACTCTTTGCTCGTCTGGCATCGCCGAGTTTCTCCTCGTTTGAAATGGGAGTGGTTGGGGCGGCTACTGGGACTCGAACCCAGGATCTCTTGATCCACAATCTTAAACGAGTTCTGTGACGAAGCGTTAGTCCTTTAAGGCGCTAAGATGAGTCGACTGCAGAATGTTCATCAGCTCTTGCTGGCGGTCAACACGGTCATTGGGTGAAATATCCATTAAGATTGAAATGAACTGCTGCTTCCCCTTCCAAGTTCGATAACCGACCCATTGCAAACTAATAGGACGCCCCGGTTTGGCCTTCCTCCTTGTAAGGGTACCCTTTGCCCCATCCACTAAGAGGTACTGGACCTCATCTACGGCGCCTTCACGTTGCAAATTCAATGCTACGTTGTGATCGGCCTCAACGTTCTTTTCAACCTGAATATCCTTAGACGTGACAACTTCAATTTTCAGTCTCCCTTGATCCGGTCCATCAAGGGAGAACCGCTCGTTCTCATAATCCCGTTTATGCCATCCAGCAGGTAAAGTGATCGCTATCTCTTGATCTGCCCAGGCGATAGTTCGTTCCCCAATATCAAGATAGATAGCAGTTACGCCTGCAGCGAATGCTTCGTAATATAGATCTTCGAAGTCACCATACTTAATGACGGGATCGGCCTTAACAAATAGCACTTTGTCGGTCGAGGGTTTGGTTCTTAAACGGTTTGTCATTTCTGTCCGGAGACGAGCTTTTTCGATTACTTTCTCTCTTGTAAAGTATCCACCGTTTTTGTCGATCGTAACAACAAGTTCGGATTGAGATGTTGCACTCCGCGAAAGGAAGATTGGTAGTCCGTCCGAAATTAGCATCTCGTTTAATGAGTATAGTCCGGGCTTATTCTGCTGAGA
>DATBSH010000127.1:0-8920 GCA_036559885.1 Pyrinomonadaceae bacterium | reverse complement strand
ACCCGACTTACTTGCAAAGGCGGAAAATGAGGAGGGTTTCGACTAACGCGCTTCAGGCGTAGCCGGAACAAAATGACTGGAAGGCCGGGCGATCAATAGCGCGACTGAGAGACTCAGCAGCGGGCCAACAACGTTAAATGTAGCGCGGCCCACGGTCCCTCCGGCATTATTGTAAGCTCCCAGGAAGAGTGCACACGCAGACGCAGCAATCGAAGCCATCAACCATGGCCTGGGAAAATATTTTAGACGCCAGATTCCTAAAGGCACCAACCAACCAAACACATACCAGAAGCTCCGGTCGGTGAGACAATCCCACAGGGCCACAAAGAAGTTAACTGGCCCTCTCGCCTGCCCCGCAATGCTCCACGGCCATCGGAGTTGACCGGCAACGACAGAGTGAACGGCCATCACCGTCGCCAATCCCACAACTGCCATGGCTGCAATCCATATGAACTCTGTCCAATTGCGTTCTCGCAATTCACTTTTGTTTTCACGGCCTTCGACAAACCACCATGTAAACGCAAACACACAAGAGAAAGGCACAAACGTTTCTTTCGCCAGCCCGCCCAACAATCCCCAGATTGGTAGCAGATACCACCGTCGAGTCAATAAAGACCAAACCAAAGCGGTCATGAAGCAAGCCTCTCCGGCGTCGATCAACCCGGCAAGTTGAAGATTGGGAATGGCGAAGCTGAGCAAGTAAAGCGTCGCGCCAAACAGAGCTATGGCCAGATCAGTCAGCAACTTGTTTCCGATGTTTACTATGAAGCAGGCGGTCGTAGCGCAGAAGATTGCGTTGGCCACCAGTAAACCAAAGAAGCCGGCATTCCACGTGTGCAAATAGGCTTGAGCGAACCAGTAAAACGGACGCGCAACGTATGGGACAAGGACCCGGCAGCGGAACATCTCTTTGAAGTTGGATTGATCTGCGCCAGTGATAATCGCGTAATACTTCGGCGTGTCGCTCAGTCCTTCAGTTATGCGCGGGTCGTAACGTCTTAACGTCGGATAACCTAAACCAAAACAGATCGCGAAAAACAGCGGCCACAAAACCAGAAAATATCTAAGGCCGAGCAACCGGTGTTGCGAAGCAGGCGACTTGGAGGATGCGTCGCTGATGGTCTTTTCACTTTGCATCTCGACTGGCTCAGACACTCTTCAACCACGCTGCTCGCAAAGCTTTTTGTTCGGGCGTAGCATCTTTCCTTTCCACGATTCGATACTCGAAGCGCTCCGGAGGTCCGAACACAAGCGTTGCCTGGATCGTGCGCCTGTCGCGTTTTACCGTAATCGGAACGCGATCACCTTGCTTGAACCGGCTAAGCGAAAGCAGAAAGTTCTCACGCGTAATGCTTTTCTTGGCGAGTGAGATTATTTCGTCACCTTCCTCAAGTCCGGCCTCTTCCGCAGGCGACTTGGGGCGTACTACACCTATCGTGAGACTGCCCTTGTCTTCAAAATCAATTCCAATTCCTGCGTTATATGGCTGCCGCGCCTGCTCGCGAACTAAGGACAGGCCGACAGAAGCGAATGCGTCTTGATAAGGCAGAACTCCGACACCGCGGACGTAGAGTTCAAAGAATGACCCAAGGTCAAGCCCTCCGACTTCAGAAGCGACGCGTTGGAAGTCTTCGCTGGTGTATCCTCGGCCCCGCAGGTAGTAGGTCGCATTCGGACTCTTAATATAAAAATCCTCATACATGCGACGCATCACGTCATCAAGCGAAGCCTTGCCGTTGGTTTTCCCGCGGATCATCAAATCGAGAACCAGCCCGATCAACTCGCCCTTTGGATAATAGCTGATGGACGTGTTCGACAGATTAGTTCGTTGCGCATGAGGTGCGTCATCAAGGAAAGGCGCGGAAAGCGACGAGTCTTCCGCGCTCATCAGTCGGCTCCCAGGTGCGTTTTCTATTCCGGTAATGGTTTCACTCTCACGCCTGAAGAAGGCTGTATCGTCCCATAAGCCGGCTCGGCGTCTCATTAAGTGGCCGTAGTAATTAGTTATTCCTTCCGCAATCCAAAGCGCGCGCGTGTTTAGAGGACGTGTGAAGTCCCACGGACCGAGCTCCAGTGGACGTAATCGTTTGACGTTCCACACATGGAAGAATTCGTGGGCCACTGTATCAAGCGTCTCTCCATAAACCCCTTCTTCACCCAGCGCGCCCGGCTCTATGATTTGGGTTGACGTCAGATGTTCCATGCCATCGGCGGAAATGTCATCGGCGGCGAAGTGGATTAGGAAGGTGTAGGAATCAAACTCAGGCGGACCCCACATCGCTGTCTCCGCTCTGACAATCTTTTCGATGTCGCGCACTAGCCCGGGCCGCTTTTTTCCTTCGTCACCAAATGAATGAACGATTACATGGTAGAGCTTCCCATCGACCTGAAACTGATCATCAGTCCAGTCAGGAGCGATTTCCGTCGACGTATCGATCATGACGTCGTAATTCGCAAACTGCCACTCGCGCTGATCTTTTTGTTCCATACGTCCGTTGACAATGCGCCACCCTGTGGGCGGTTCAATCACGAGCTTGACGGGATCGGGTTTGTGATTGACGACGTACATGAAGATAGAACCGCCATTGAAGTTTGCGTGACGAGAATCGAGTTGCGAGAACGTGCCGGAGAGGTCGTTGCCGAAGACTTTATAGCTTACCGTTACCTTTTGCGTTCCTGAAGTCGGAACTCGCCAGGTTTGGTCGTCAACTCGCTTGACTGGAACTGGCGAAACCTGACAGTTCACTGCCGAGGGCGCATCAGTACGCTGGGCGCAGTTGGTTGCGAAGGCCCGAAACTCCTGCACGTTCTTCGCAAAATCGAAAACAGCATAGCGGCCGGGAGACCAACTGGGCATCTGGAAGTCTAGCGACTTCATCGTCGCATCTTTCGGCAACTCGACGTCAATCGCCACTTCAAACAAGTGCGATACCGGCCGCGACATTGAAAGTCGATAGTTAATGGAACGCAGCGACTGCTCCTGCGCCAGCGTCACGCCGGCAAATAAAACGCCGAGGGCGCAGAGCAAGGCGAGACGAAATGGAACCAATCTGGGATACGAATTCATAGATGTTGACCTGATAGCTGAGCGATGATTGCCAGAACAATTCGCGCGATTATCAGCGTTGGCTGGAAGTAGTGTCAAAGAGTAGGCGGGCCAACCGTCAAGATGCCAAAGACGCCAGCTCCACGAAGTATTACCTTCTGTCTTGGGTCAACCTGGCAACTTCCACAGTTTCAGGTTTTCTCTGGTCTTGGGGCTTTCGCGGCGTGGCAGCTTCTCTCTTCGCTTGCATGGCCTGGCCAGTTGCATTATTAAACTGACCAAGACCAAATATCGAAGAGCTAAGTCCAAAACCAACATGCCTGCTACCGAACGTCTCTATTACAGCGACTCTCATCTGATCGAGTTTGAAGCGCGGGTCATTGACAAAACCGAACGCGTTAGCAGCTGGACCGCGGTGACGCTTGACCGTACTGCTTTCTATCCAACGGGCGGTGGGCAACCAAGCGATACAGGCACGCTTGATGACAGTAAAGTTCTCGAGTGTATTGATGATGAGGAGAACGGAGTACTGCATGTCATTCAGGGACGGGCGCCAGAGCTAGGGGCTACCGTCAAAGGTAGAGTTGACTGGGCGCGACGTCTGGATCACATTCAGCAACATACCGGCCAACACATTCTTTCACAGGCGTTCGTAACGCTTTTTAACGCTCCGACCAAAAGCTTTCGTGTGTTGAGCGACGTTTGCGAGATCGATGTTGAGATCGCAAATCCGACCAACGAACTGATCGAACGCGCTGTTGAGCTTGCAAACAATGTCATTTGGGAAGACCGTGAAATAACCATCAGGAGCGTGACATCAGACGAAGCCACCAGTCTTCCGCTGCGAAAGGAGCCCGCTCGGGAAGGCGAACTGAGATTGATTGAAATCGAAGGCTTCGATCTGACTCCTTGTGGCGGCACGCACGCCTACCGCACGGGCGAGGTCGGTGTCATTGTTGTGCGCGCCTGGGAACGCGCTAAAGGCCTAACTCGAATCGAATTTGCGGCCGGCATACGCGCACTTGCCGATTATCGTCGTGCAAACAGAACTGCGCGGGCTGTCGCGGCCTTGTACAGCGCGAGTCGTGACGACGGAGCAAAACTCACTTCACGAATGCTGGAAGAGAACAAGGAGTTGCATCGACGAGTGCGCAGTTTGGAAGAGATTGCCGCACGTGTCGAGGCAAATGAACTGTGGTCTTCAATAGAACCCAACCCCAACGGAGCGCGAATTATCACTCACATCTTTGACAACCGTGACGCCGAGTCGCTGAAACATCTTGCGCAGGCACTGATGGCGCATCCATTTACAGTTGCTTTGTTGGGCTCGCGTGATAAAGGTGAGGCGCGCTTGGTTTTTGCGAGGTCGGCCGATGCACCCGGTGACATGAACGCCCTGATGCGCCGCGCCTGCGAACTCCTCAACGGACGCGGGGGCGGCAAAGCTGACCTCGCTCAAGGTGGCGGGAAGAAGGTTGAGAATCTTGCAAGAGCGATCGAGCAGACGGTTGAAAGTTTGAACTGAATGACAAACAAAAAGTTCAGAGTACAAGCTTTAGCTTGATTTGCCGCGAGACCACGCAAGCTAAAGCTTGTACTTTGAACTTCTCGATTCGCGACGAAACTTGAAACTCTAAACCCGAAACTGTATTCTCTTTCCGAAGTGGGGCAGTAGCTCAGTTTGGCAGAGCGCCGCGTTCGCAATGCGGAGGCCAGGGGTTCGATCCCCCTCTGCTCCACCAAGCTCACTTGTCTCAGCGATTTAGCACAATCGTTCCTGCCATTAGCACTGCTCTACACGCGTCGATGTCCGATTTACAAGTGACTCACTGAATTAGTCGGAGGTTTTCTTGATCCATGTGGTCGCCGCGCGCCACGCGCAGGCAAGGTTCTCACTCGCATTCGCGTACTTTATACATCGTCGGATAAAATTGACTTTTTTTCTGCTTAAGAATAGTCTGCGTTGCGCAACAAACGGGCGTGTCGTCTGCGCGACGACAAATATCTCGAGTTTGCGACCTTACCGAACGAAACAGCTTCATCTCCTTGACAACTGGATCATTTGATCCCCAGACATCAGTATTCTCTTAAGATTCGGATCTCGCTCGCTGAACTTCAACAGCACGGGAGGCAGCAACGAATCAATGAGCAGTGTACGCCTCGTCCCGATCCCTCTAGACGCGTTGGCGCTAGCAAGCGAACGAAGTTTTGTTGGTCCAACAGACGACTTCACGCTTTCTTCCGTACTTCAACGGTGAGCATGAAGTAAATGCTGATTTGGCTTACGTCAGCGAAAATGTCGTTTCCCGCCCATTCCACAATGAAACGCTGTACTTAAAGGCCGACGGTCACTTGCACTGGGCCTTACCAGACGCGCTAGTAGTGGGAGTGTGGCTCAAGGTCCAAAGATGATCTGACGGTAAAGGAGGCCGTTCTTAACAATGCCCGACCCAAAGCGTGGAGACGGAAACCTCTACATCACGATCAACGACATGGTTCGGAGTTACTGGGACACAAAGACGTGAAGACGACAATGGGGATCTTATTAGGAACCAGATATACATAGTTGGGGCAGCGTGAACTGCGCCTGAGACCATAACGTGGTGCCCCAGATCGATGCGCGACGCTGTAGTTGGACTCGAGCGAACAACACGATGACACCGCATGCCGTCAAGCTGTATTTCACACTGATCGTGTCGGTGTTGCTCTCCTGTGTCGCGGCCTGGATCATCGCCCGTCGATATCGACACCGGATGCAGCAATTGATGCGCATGCCGCACACCGGAGAGTCGCAAGCGACTGTCGCGGAGGCAGCCCCCGACAGTCCGCCGCCGCTGCCGGTTTCCCTCGCCGACAACCGCAGTGCGGGCAGGCGGTTGACCCTGTTGCTGATAGCTTTGTCATGCCTTATCTCGCTGACCAGCGCTTGCATCTGGTTTGCGCTGAAGTTTCCCGGCGAGCCGCTGTCGCCGAGGGGTGTAGCGGTCTCGACGCTAGTGTACGTGTGGCCCGTAGTCCCCGGATTGGGGCTGCTCTGGCGCTGGTCACGCAAGCGCTTGTTCGCCACGATGCTGCTGTGGGTTGCCGCGATTTTCGGTCTTCTTCTGTGGGAGTTCGATTCGTTGCTGGCACTCAAGTTCGTGATGTCCGAGACCGCGCTGCCACTGGTGCTGGTGTTTCTGATCTTCTTCCTGGGCGGTGCGACCCGCGCGATAGCGCCGTGGTTGCTCATGCCAGCCCTGGTGCTAGTGTCGTCCGTGCTTGCGGGTCTCGAAGCGCTGATGTACATGGCCCAGCACGAGTCGCCTTTGCTGAAGTCTTTGATCGCGCCGCTGGAATGGTTGCCGGGGTGGAGTGGGGTCATCGTAGTGTTCGCGCTATCCATGTTGCTGTCCGCGATCATTGCGTGGTGGCCGATGCGGATGTTGGGGCGTGCGCTCGGGCAAGCGCATTCGCGCAAGTGGCTCTCCGATTTGCTGGTGGTGTTCACCGGTGTATGGGCTTTCGCGCTTACTGACCGCGCACTGACATTCTCCACTACGGTAGGCGCGAAAGCATTCGCGCTGTACCTGCCGCTGCTATGGATTCCCGCAGTCATGTTGCTTGCTCGCCGCACGCGGCGACCCGGGCGAGCACCTACGCTCCTTGTCTTACGGGTTTTTCAGCAGGACGAGCAGGCGCGGTCCCTGTTCGACCACGTCGTCGAACGCTGGCGTCTGAGCGGGAACACGGTGATGATCGCCGGAACCGATCTCGCCGATCGAACACTGGATGCCGCCGACATCTTCCAGTTTCTCGACCGGCGACTGGCCGAGCGCTTTGTCGTCAGTCCGGCGGATGTCGCAAGGCGCATTGATGCTTTCGACGTGGCGGCTGACATTGATGGTCGTTACCGGGTCAACGAGTGTTATTGCCACGACACGACGTGGCAGTACGCGCTGCAGGCGCTCATGCGCTACAGCGACGTCGTGCTCATGGATCTGCGCGGCTTCCAGGCGAACAACGCCGGCTGTCGTTACGAGCTCACCACGCTCGCGCAGGCCGCGCGCGAGCTACGCGTCGTGGTGCTGACGGACAGTCGAACCGATCGCGCTGCGGCGCAAGAGGCGATCGCCTCCGGCCGAGAGGAGCGCTTCACATGGATCGAGGCCTCGCACTTCAGAAGGAGCAAGCATCGTGAAGTCATGGTGCGCCTGTTCGCCTGAAGGAAACGGGGTCACGCGTTTGTGGTGCTGCTGCAAATAACATCGCGCTATATGTATGGGCAAATATGAGGAATTCTTTCTGGATCGTCCAGCCACGTTAGCCTGTTCCAACCAGGGACGCAACGCGGTCATATTGGTTGGTCCATAACCTCTCTAACAAGGAAGTCGACCCACCGCAGCAAAAGAACCCGAAAGGTGAAATCCACGAAGACATGGCTTTCATTGGTTATGATCGAGCCTTAAAGAAACTCACGTTTCGCCAATTTCATATTGAGGGGTTTGTGGTCCAGTACTCTTTGGGAAAGCATTTCAGAGGATGGCCGCAATTTCGTTTTACTAGCAGCGCAATCGAGAACATAGCTACTGGTTGGCGTGCCCGCGAAACTTACCGTTTTCTGAACAATGATGAGTTTGTCGAAACGTTTGCCCTGGCTGGCCCCGGGAAAGAGTTTGAGACCTATTCGGAAACGCGCTTTCGTCGGAAGCGGTAAGGACTATGGCTTTGCCTCAAAAGGCATGTTTGCCCCAAAACTATTGTTTTTGCTTCAAAAAGTCAGAAGCCCTCTTCAAACGCGGGGGCGCGCCTAACAGCAGCCGGAAGGTTGTTGAACATGGCTCAGTAGCTACGCGCAACTTTTGCTCCGTCCGATGTCGCCGGTGACTTGGCTAGCCACTCGATCTTGTAATCGTGGTATTCGTTTGAATCGTTTTTATCTCCCTTAATGAGCACAACACGCATGGGCAAGAGATCCGGTGAGCCGGGACATAACAAGAACACCGGCTCGCCCAGCGGAAACTCCTTGGTCGGAAACGTGTAGCTGCCGAAGTGCCCTTGTTCGGTATGGAAGGACACCTGAAGCCCGTCAGGCCAAATAGTTGCGAAATACTTCTTCTCGGGATGTTGAACGGTCTTGTGTTCGGCTTCTCGCAGTTCGATGCTCCAAGCGTGTTCGGCAGGGTCCTGTGCACAGGCGGTTACAAATATGGCCAGGCAGATCATTGCCGAGGTGAAGAGCATATTTCGAACCATTACTGGGTTCGCATGTCTGAGCATCTTGCAAAACATGACAACCTCCTTCGCACTGTCGGACGGCCTAACGAATAGATTATCTGGTTTCCGCATAAAAGCAATGAGGCGTTGTGCAAGCTTTGTCAGAATCTCGGCGCCATCATTCAGTGCCGTGCATGAGTTCCGGATTGAAACCAATTTGAGGCACATCGGGTTTGCCTCGTAATTCAGCGAATAAATCCTATTTATTAGGCAAAGCTAAGGACTATTCGGCCTTCGTTATTTGACGCGCCTTCACTTGATCATCACCAACCAACCACTCGAGCCTAACCCCCTTCCTCCAAGTCGCGGTCGTCACATGAACACTATTGAAGTTCACTATCGTGATGATTGGAACAATTCATTTTAACAATCGGGTTGCCTTCTCTATCATGCAGGAATTTGGAAAGACTCTGAGTTTCAGGGGAGGCCATGTCCGTATTTATGTCGGCACAAACGATCAACGCATCTATCGCCTGAATGCGGAGACCGGGGTAGTCATATCCGAGCTGGCTCTTGAAGCAAAACCAGTGGGAAGGCTGGCAATCGGCAACGATTCTCTGTTCGTCTTTTTGGAGAACTCTTCGGAACGGGTCGGTTACATCGTCTCAGTTGATCCAA
>DATBSH010000126.1:0-10350 GCA_036559885.1 Pyrinomonadaceae bacterium | reverse complement strand
GTGAAGTTAGTTATCCGCGGTATCCTCTTCTACATCAACAACCGTTATTTACTGAAGGACTCTATAAGCGAATTGGAGCGTTCGCCGGCCGTAAGGATCTAGAGCTACCCAGTTATCTGCCGAATGCTTTGCCAAATACGGAGAAGGCGAACAGCACATTTATCAGACTTCCTTCATTCCCGTTTGCCGACTATCCACTGCTTGAAGAATACGTCCTCGCCTTTCAGAAGGTGCTCCGCAACGTTGACCGGATCAAATCTCGTAGCGCTCAACATCAGAACCACGGGCAGTAACGACCCGATCCTGCTACTCCAGTTCCAAGGGTCCACTCAAGCTTCGAGCGTCCACTCAATACAGAACCGTGAGCGATAGCGACCGGATGCCTCACTCAACCTCCAACGAACCACTCAATACAGAACCGTGAGCGATAGCGACCGGATGCCCCACTCAACTCTCGACTGACCACTCAACACAGAACCGTGAGCGGTAGCGACCGGATCCTGCCACTGAAGCTCCAAGGGTCCACTCAATACAGAATCGTGAGCGGTAGCGACCGGATGCCCCACTCAAGCTCCAAGGGTCCACTCAATACAGAACCGTGAGCGGTAGCGACCGGATGCCCCACTCAACCTCCGACGGACCACTCAATACAGAACCGTGAGTGATGCGACCGGATGCCCCACTTAAGCTCCGAGGGTCCACTCAATACTGAACCGTGAGCGGTAGCGACCGGATGTCCCCTCTCAACCTCCGACGGACCAGACAATAGAGAACGCGGCTGTGCCACCTGATGGGCGGTCGCTACTTAAATCATTCTGGGGCTACGCCCCGGGTTGGGGCGTAGCCCAGGGATCAGTCAACTCTACCGGAAGGGCACCGCCGCTTTCTTATTAAGTGGTCAGTCGAGAGTTGAGTGGCGGCATCCGGTCGCTACCGCTCACGGTTCTGTATTGACTAGTCGATCGACAGTTGAGTGGCAGCATACGCTTTGGTAACGGCTACCGCTCACAGTTTTGATGCAGCGACTTTAATTCTCTCTCGCACCAAAAGTATTACCCTGCCGCACGTCTCCCGTCTCCAGGCCTTTTCGAAACCAACGCACCCTTTGTTCAGAAGTGCCGTGAGTAAACGAGTCGGGCACAATATATCCCTGAGTTTCCCGTTGTAACCGATCATCGCCAACAGCGCTCGCCGCACCAAGAGCTTCCTCTACGTCGCCCGCTTCAAGAAGTCCTTTCTTCTGCGCGTAGTGTGCCCAAACCCCGGCTAGAAAATCCGCCTGAAGCTCGAGACGAACCGAGAGTTGATTCGCTTCCGCTTCGCTCATCCGGCTGCGTGCAGCGTCAACCTTATCCATCGTACCCATTAGCTTTTGCACGTGATGGCCAACCTCGTGCGCAATCACGTAGGCCTGGGCAAAGTCTCCAGGCGCACGAAAACGCATCTGCAATTCGCGGAAAAAAGCCAGGTCAAGGTAAAGCTTTTCATCATTGGGACAGTAGAAGGGACCAACGGCCGCGCCCGCCAGCCCGCAAGAGGAACGGACCTGATCCGTAAACAGCACCAGCGTTGGTTTGAGATAGCGCTTTCCTTGCTGCTGAAAGATGTCCGTCCAAACATCTTCGGTGCTGGCCAGTACTGTGGCGGAAAACTGTTTAAGTTCGTCCTCCTCCGGATTGATGGAACGAGAGCTTTGAGTGCCTTGAGGCGGAGCTTCGGGAGACTGTTCAAGGAGCTGCCGCGGATCTGCTCCGAGCAGCAGAGCGATCACCAGAATTACAATGGCACCTAATCCGCCGCCGACGGCCAAGCCTCCGCCTGACATTCCACGACGATCCTCGACGTTCTCGCTTTGTCGCTGACCTCTCCAGAGCATTGCTCAAACCCTCCCCTGTTCAGAAAACTTCGATAATGTGTTGTACGAGGGACAACTTGGAGGAAACGCGCGGACTTAAAGTCGGGGTTACGTTGGGAGGGGATAAGAGGAGACTAGCCTATGAACCCTGTTCTTCGCAAACTTTAAAAATGATTCAGGAGTTCGTTGAAGGATTTGAGAAGGATGTCGGGACGTTGACTCTCCAGCTTCCAGCTTGTCGGATAAGCGCTGCGAACTCCAACGGTCAACATGTTTGCACGTCGGCCCATCTCAATGTCCTCAGGACTGTCGCCTACATAGCCCGACTCTTCGCCCGAACACCCCAGCACGCGCATTGCCGTTTCCAATCCTTCAGGATGAGGTTTCTTGTTTTCCATCTGTTCGTTGCAAACGACGATTTCGAAAACGCTCTCAAGGCCCAACTCGCTGACTTCGCGAGCGACCCGACACTGACTTCCGCTGCTGACGACACCGAGTCGATAGCCCCTACGCTTTAACTCGCTGATCGTTTCTGGCGCGCACGCTACCGGCTGGGCAATTTGTTCGCCGTAAAGCTGAATCCAGAGCTCGTCAGCCTTCTGCCATTTCTCTTTCGGCAAACCCATCGCCTCATAGACGGAGTACCAGTTTGGCGAATAAACCGAGCGATACACTTCGTGATCAAATGCCACGCCAAGTGCGGCAAACGATTGTTCGAAAGCTGTCAGCCCCAGCTGGGCTGAGTCAACTACAGTTCCGTCCCAATCGAATAGCAGAGTGGTGATTGAGCGCACAGGTTGGGTCATGAAAGGAATCAACGGAAATCATAGTCGGGTGAAAAAACCGAGGGAGTATTTTGCTGATTTGCCAGGACAGATTGAGCGAGCTTTAGCTGGGCCATCAGACGCAGTTCGGGCCGCTCGAACTGACCAGTCAAAATTACTGAGCGGTCAAAATCGAAGCGAGCAAAGTATCCAGCGTTCTGAGCTAACTCAGTCAATAGCCGGCCCAATCCACCTTCACCGGTCATGTTCCACTCGGCGTCGCGCAGGTAGTTGTTGTCAACCCCATTGAGGGCTGCGGCTGCATTGACCAGTTCATTAAGCTTCGGCATCAATGACTCCATAATTGCGAAGCCGCGATCGCTCTTCAAGAAGCAATACGCCATAGCCAACCTTATCTGTCCTCGGAGTTGCGCCTTGCCCGGAGTGGTCGAATTAACGATCTCGCCGGCCTGACTAAGAAGTCCTAAACCCGCCTTCCGATCGCTCCCGCCGATTACACTCGCCATATACAGCAAAAACTCTATCCGCGCCTCGTTACCAGGAAACCTGGCGAGTTGTTGTTGAATCGCAGCCAACTTGTCCGGGGTCACTGATTTCACTGCTTGATTACGTTCTGCCTGCTTGTCGAGGTACTGCCGCAGGTCTTCGTTGGCAGAATCGGAGGCAATCTGACGAGCCCTGGCAACGTCGCCCGTGGCTTGGGCTTTCATCACCGCGTGCCAATAGATTTCGTCCTGAAACGCCGGATAGTTCGGGAGGAGCGCCAGAATCTCATCAATTGTTCCGTTCGCAGCGATCTCACTGATCGGAGCCGGCATTTCCGGATCGCCAAGCCAACCCGCATGTTCGGTCCACCGTTTTAGTGAGGCGGCACGGGCAGGGTAGTACATTTCAATCTTGGAAAAAACGGAAGCAACCTCATAGCAAATCTGCGGAGCCTCGCCAGTCACTTCCGCACAGCCACTGGCCAAAGCGTCCGCCAGCAATACGCCAATCAAGTCCCGGTAAACCATTTCGTCAGCGGCCGGCGGCTGAAACGATCGGGCGAGGCTTAAAGCCAGCTCAGTCGCCGTTGGATCCACCTGTAGGTTCACACGCTTCAATTTATCAACAATCTCCTTATAAAGACTCCGCGATAACTCCTTGTCCCGAAGCTGGAGTCTCGCAACCACTGCTAAGAGATCAGGTGAAAAACCATTGGTTAGGGACTGGCGGCCAAGCTGCAGTGCGAGCCGAGGCTCCTTCGCTGCAATTTGGCGCGCCAAACGTAACTGCAGAGATTTCTCGGTATCGCCCACTAAATAGGTCGGTATCTGTACGCCTGGCGCCGCGCGCGTTGCCCGCAGAAACTCAAGGGCAAACTCGGGGTCGTGTTTGGCAATTCGCTCAATGGTATCGCTGCGCAACTTCCAAAAAACCAACAGCGTGCGGGTGTGCGCAGATTCATCAGGTTCAGAGTCACTGAGCCCGCTCTTGATATCTTCTTCAACAGCCGCGAAAAGACTGCGCGAACGTTTTTCGTCATGGTCCCAAAGGGATTCACCCAGGTTTGAGTTGATGCGCGCCCGATTCTCTAACGAGCGTAGGCTATCCACCTGACCCGCAACCGACACGAGCAAATCAATGGCCTTCTTCCGCAAAGCCACCGCACTTTCATCGGAGCTGCGTGGCGTTGCAGGCTCCTGTGATCGCGCCGAAGACGAGCACAGCAAAAGGAATATGGTGATGCTGATGGAAAACGACCGGTGAGACATAGACTATTTCGCTGGAACCGGATGGAATGATGATTTCAACAGGAGACTCTCAAGACACCGCAGCGGGCTGGCTATCAGTCAGCAATCGCCACCGTTAATTCGCTCAACTGGATCGCGGGCTCGATCTCGGCGGCGGAAGACTCTTCACGATTAATGTAGCGGTACAGGATGTCTCGTTGCTGCGGGATAAAACCAGCTTCGCGGATCAAATAGCGCAACATTTTCTCATTAGCCCGATTGTGCGCGCCGGCCGCTGACACGACATTCTCCTCGATCATGATCGAGCCCATGTCGTTGGCGCCGAATCCCAGCGCAACCTGTCCGAGTTTTAGCCCCTGCGTTAACCATGACGATTGGAAGTTCTCGATGTTGTCGAGAAACAAACGCGAGACTGCAAGCATTTTCAGGTAATCAACGCCGGTTGGCTCGTCTTTAATTCGCCGGCCAAGTGCAGTGTTCTCACGCTGGAAGGTCCAGGGAATGAACGCAGTGAAACCTCCAGTTTCATCCTGTAGATCGCGCACTCGTTGCAGATGTCTGACACGATGGACAATGTTGTCACCGATCCCGAACATCATTGTCGCAGTTGATCGCAACCCCACATGGTGCACAGCTCTCATCACTGCCAGCCACTCGTCCGTCGTGCACTTGGTCGAGACACGTTTGCGCACTTCGTCATCCAGTATCTCGCCGCCGCCGCCCGGTAGACTGTAAAGGCCTGCGTCCTTCAACCGCGCCATGATCGTCTCGTAATCAAGCCCGGAGATAAGATGGATGTTGTGAATCTCTGGCGGCGAGAAACAGTGTAGCTGGAAAGTCGGATACTTCGCGTGCAGTGTTCGCAGCAGATCCTCGTACCACTCGATGCCAAAATCAGGATGCAATCCACCTTGCATCAAAACGCCAGTGCCACCAAGTCCGATTGTTTCGTCAATTTTCTGGCAAATCTCGTCCAGCGTGCGAACGTACGTGTCAGGCGCGCCGGGGCGGCGGTAAAAAGCGCAGAAGGTACAAACCACGTTGCAAACGTTCGTGTAATTAATATTGCGGTCGATGATGTAGGTGACAATGTTATCCGGATGTCTTTGCTGGCGTATTTCGTCAGCAGCCACACCGATCCTGGCGACATCGTGAGATTCGAGGAGTGCAGTGCAATCGTCGGCGGTGAGCCGCGTACCCGCCACAGCCTTGTCCAGAATGGCTTGAATCTCACTTGGCATGTTCTTAGTTTATTGGGTAGCTAGGTAATAAGCAAAACTTGCTGAGTGTTGGAACCTCAATCGATTACTGGACTGGTCGTGATTTGAATGCCGACGCGAATAGGAGGAAGCCGCTTAGTCTGGCCGCTCTCATAATCACGATAAAAGCCTTCTCTCAAGCCGAACGAAATGTCCTGGACAACATATCCTTTTGATTTTGCTCTACCAACTTCAGTGACCTGTAGATATCGTTGGTGTTCATGCTCGCCCTTAATACGAAACAGCATGTTCTTCTTGAGTCCCTCTCGGCTTCCGACGTCTATCGTAAACGGCGTTAGCGCGGCCTTTTCCATCCATTGACTATATAGGTTTCCGTCGTAACCCCAGTTGCGAACCCGGCGCGTCTTTCTTACAGACGTAATCCTTCCAGTAACAGGGTTTTTTAGAAAATGCTGGTGTCTGGCTGGAACGCCTGAGGGAAAAGGCTTGTCTTGTCGATCAATTCGAGCGCTGAGAAAAGCAGGAACAAAATCACAACAGCTTCCATTAAATTCGTTGTACTCACCCAGTCCAGCGCGATACTCACCAAAGTCTGCAAGCATTTCAACCGGCACGAAGTGGCCCAAAATTGCCGTCCACCGCAATGGCATCCGCGAGAGCCCACGGCCACCCTTCAATTCCTTCTCTGGGATGAAAACAACTTCCCATTCATCAACAAGTGCTACTTTGCCATAACCGTAATCAGTGATCAGGTGTTGATCAAAATATGGAATCACAACAAAACCTATTGTTGACCAGCGAAGAAAATAACCAGAGTCGCCACCTTTCACGTAGGTGCCCGACAACGCGTTGCTGTCGGTTTTCAGGTCTTCACCGATCGAGTTCCAAAGAGCCAGCATTCTCTTCTGCTCTTCTGGTTCAAGTCCTAAGGCCCATGTCGAGTGTCCAATGCCGTTGTTCCAGAATTGCTCCGTAGGAGCAGCAACTTGAGATTGCGCGCCTACCTTGGCCAAACTTGTTGCCACAAAAATGACAACTACGCTGAAATTAATTAGAGTTCGCACCATATCGCTAAGAACCTACGAATTCTAGCGGTTTGTTATTTTCGATCAACCCATGCTTCCTGGCCAATTCAAAATATAGTCGCATCCCCTTATCCAGGCTCTCATCGACTTGGAAAGTAATGTTGCCAGTTAGATACTCCTTCATCTCCTCACGCGAGAGCGGGACCTGATTCTTGTATTCAGCGACAATTCTTTCTATTTGCTCAAGCCCCTCGTCGCGGGCGGCAGCGAAATCCACTTCTCTTATTGCTTCAACAGCAGCGGCACGTGCCATCCACATTGCGAATACAAAGCCGGTATCGGTCAGCCGGTGCCATAGAGTTGCCAGGTCAAAAACATGAAGATTTTTTGGCGGTATTGTCATTCCTGGGTCACCGATCAGCAATCCCGCGTCGTTACTCTGGATCATTAGCATGAGATCGGGACGACTTGACTGCCAGCTTGGTTCAGAACCAAGGAACTCCATGAAGATGATCTTTACCAGAGCCTGGGAAGTTCGTGATGAACGATCGAGGGCAACACTACGGACCTTCTTTAGATCCTCATACTTACTCACGAGAACCACACTACGCACTGCCGAGTGGGAGCCAACACAAACATCCGGAACAACCCTGATTTCAGGAATTCGTTGATACTCGATTATTGGAACAAGGGCCGCCTCAACCTGACCGCCTGCAAGCAACTCAGCACAACGCGCCGGCGCAGCATCGGTCACAAGCTGTGCGACATTCTGTTGTCTGCCATGCAGAAAGCTCCATAGGAGCGGCGCCGAATTTAGGTAACTTGAAGCGGCCAGTCGCGGGGGACTTTGAAGATTCGTGGGCAATAAGCTACTCCTCATGCAACAGATTCGCGGAATGCGATGCTAACGAATCGATTACCGGAACAGCAAGCAGGCTGTTTTCGTTTTCTGATTAGCACGTTGACACTCTTCGAGAGCCACAATTACTATGCGGCCAACAATTCATTGCAAGTGAGCTGCTGAATTGAAAGTCCTGGAAAGTGACCGCCGTGGATTTTGGAAGGCCGCGAATTAAACACCATTAAGGTAACCACCCGCATCAGTACCGGAAGCGGTAGCGACCGGCCGAAGACTCGGCTTCCGTTACCAGCACGCGACTGGTTGCGATCGACAATCTTGGGTCTATCGTTGAACCGAGGAGTCTTTGGCCGGTCGCTACCGCTCCCGGTACTGATGTTGAGTTCGTCTCAGCTGACAAATTACATTCAATAAGACCAGCTAAGTTTTGTCCAATGCCAATCTACGACGTTAGCGTGCCGCTTTCCGCGGCGACACCTACTTATCCCAGCGATCCCGGTATCGAGATCAAATCATGGCATACGATTGCCGATGGCGATAACGCGAATGTTTCGCTCATAAATTTTGGTCTCCACTCCGGCACCCACGTCGATGCTCCGGCGCATTTCATCGAAGGCGGTGCGAAAGTCGAGTCGCTGCCGCTCGAAAGCCTAATCGGAGAGGCTGAGGTGGTTGAAGTAGGAAATGACATTAGGGCGATCGATGAGCGCTTCGTTGTCAGCAATTGTTCCAATGGTTCTCAAAGAATACTCTTTAAGACGCGCAACTCAGCGTTCTGGAATAACACCAAGGACGGCTTTCGCGAAGATTACACTTACATTGAGCCTGCTGCCGCCAGACGACTGGCTGAATCAGGAATCAAATTGGTGGGGATCGATTATCTGTCGGTTGAGCAATTCCATTCAGACCATTTTGAGACTCATCACGCGTTGCTCTCCAAAGGCGTTGTGATCGTGGAGGGCCTTGATCTGCGAGCAGTTCCCGCTGGGTTTTACGAATTGATGTGTCTACCGCTCAAGATTGCGGAGGGCAGCGGCGACGGCGCTCCTGCCCGCGTAGTACTGCGCACGAAGGACTAATTGTCGATGAGTAACGCGTAACGCGTACACTGGGACCGCCGGCGTCTCGCCCGCACTGAGCGCAGCGAACAAGGCGTTAGTTGATGGTGCATTTAAAGAAAATGTTCGTCTCGCAGAAAGAGGGGGGACCACACAGCTAGTAGCTGATCGGTTGTTCGCGCTCTGCGCTCATTGCGGGCGAGACGCCCGCGGTCCCAGTGTACGCACAGCGCGTTCCTGCAAAGGTGATTTAATTGCGGTTGCACAACAAGAACTGGTACCAACCGGGAACAGAAAGACATCCGTTTCGTATAAATGATCATGGCCAACGACGCTGATAATAACTACAGAGAAAGAGTATTTCGCATTGTGCGTTCGATTCCGCGTGGACGCGTCATGACCTACGGCCAAATCGCCGAAATCCTTGGCGAGCGTTACACGGCACGAACGGTCGGATTTGTAATGCATAGTTCGAGCGACAAGACACCCTGGCACAGAGTAATCAATGCGCAGGGTGGATGTTCCACCCGTGGCATAGTCCTTCCGCACGATAAGCAACAACGAATGTTGGAAGCCGAAGGGGTCAGTTTCAATGAACGCGGTCGTTGTGACCTGCAACGATACCTCTGGATTCCGGCAGAGACTGAAGGCAAACGCAAAGCGCGAGCAGAAAAGGGTTCGCTATTCAAACACTGAATTTGTCTCCCAAAGGAAAAAGACATGAACAGAGACCCACTCGAAAGAGCGCCCTACGAAGTTAGTAAGCCTCGTTATTCTGTGTCGCATCAGATGGTGACGACTGCCTTTGAACTGCCAAACTTTCGCATCACGCAGAACCTTGGCGTCGTTCGCGGAATCGTGGTTCGCTCGCGCAACATCTTCGCGACTATCGGCGCGGGCTTGCAGACCATCGTGGGCGGAAACATTACCGTCTGGACAAAGCTCTGCGAGGATACTCGCGCCGATGCATTTGACATCATGATCCTGCACGCGACTGAAATGGGAGCGAATGCGATCGTGGGTGCGCGCTACGATGCGACGGAAGTTTCCGCGGGAGTAACGGAAGTACTGGCCTACGGCACTGCCGTAATTGTCGAACCCGCAAGTGGCGAAGCGAGTTATCGCTCATGACCGTGGCGAAACTCACAGCCTCCCGGATGCGACGAATTCGGAAGGCAATTGACACTGTCCCGTTCGCTCAACTTCTCGGCATCGAGCTCGACGACGTCGACACCGGGACAGCCACTCTTGGTCTCAACCTTACCAGGGAAATGACGCAGAACCACGGGGTGGTACACGGCGGCGCAATTGCTTCGCTGATCGATACGGCGACAGCTTTCGCCATTATTTCGCTCCTCTCCCGCGGGGAAAGGGTCAGCACAGTAGATCTGACCATAAGCTATTTACGCCCACTAACAGCAGGGCGAGTAACGGCCTCGGCCAGAGTTTTGCGTGCAGGCCGGCGACTGTTTGTCGTTTCGGCGGAGGTGTTTGATAAGGACGGAACGCTTGCCACTACAGCACTTAGCACCTACATCAAACTTTGAAAACCTGGCCGGCACCCGCCATTGTTTTGGTAGACACCCAGTGTTTATCTATGTAAAATGAGTTCGGCCTTCCACGCGGATCCAGCCACGCATAAGCCCCCTTCAAAACCTTCAGTCGTAAGTCCCTCTAATGTACTCCCTGTACCACTCCCTTCTGGCTCAGCACCCTCGACAGTTGATGCCCGTGCCCTGTGCAGCATCGACAATCGCGGAACTTCATCGCTACTTCGAAGACGTCGTACTTGAGAACAACCTCGGCGCCTTAGTC
>DATBSH010000125.1:0-7142 GCA_036559885.1 Pyrinomonadaceae bacterium | reverse complement strand
TTTAGGTGTGAGAAGCAAAGAAATTGAACGTCAAGCTAAGACCTTTGACTCATCGTTGTCGCTGTAGCCTTCTCCTGTCCGCGATTGTTGGCCTCACGATACTTCGCAACGCCCTCCCGTAGTAACTTAAAGATCGATCTTCGGTTTTGGGCAATCAACTTGACCCAGGCGGTTCTTGTCATCTGCGGAACATAGATGCCGCGGAAAAAAAGCCGCATCAGAAAATGCATCCCGCGAGTATCGAGGCCGTGCAGTCTCAGCGAATCAATGACTTTCTCGTTGCGCTCCGGGCTGTATGACATTCGCCACGCTATATCGAGTTCTTCGTGCACCTGGGAATCGGTTATTTTCAAAGGTGTGTGCGACATCTTGTACGGAGCAAATCTTAGCCAATGCTTGGGTCGCGTGAGGCGTCCTTCAGCTAACAATCTGGCGTAGAGTGGTGTTCCGGGCAGCGGAGTGAGCGGGCTGAAGACCGGCAAGACTGGTGGCCACTCTTCTATCTGCGGCAGCATTCGTCTTGCCACACCTGGCGTGTCGTTATCAAGACCGAGGATAAAAGAGGTGATCGCATAGATATCTCGCTTCGCGAGTCGGTTCAAGACTGCAGTGTACTCTCCGGGCTTATTGAAGCTTTTGTTGACGTCAGCAAGATTTTCGGGATCGAGTGATTCCATCCCAATGAAAATCCATTTACCACCGGAAGCTGCGATCAGGTCTACAAGTTCTTCATCGCGCAAAAGGTTCGCGCTGATCTGGGCGGTCCAGGGTAGTTGAGCTTTGGCGGCAATAATGTCGCGGAGCAACGATTTCGTGCGTTTGATGTTAATCGCAAAGTTGTCGTCAATGAAGAAGACTGATATTTTCCCGCGTTCGCGTCGCGCGCGGCGCTTCAGCAGCAGGAGTTCATTAACCACACTTTCATTAGTTCGAAAGCGAATCGAGTCGCCAAAAAAACCAGTTACTGTGCAGAACTCACAGCCATAAGGACAACCGCGACCTGATTCAATCGGTATCATGTTCAAGTATTTCCATCCCGAGCCATGGCGCTCAGTAAAACGGCGAAACACTTTGGGAATGACATTAAATTGCTCAAGGTTAATACCGTCCCACGGTATTAATGGGTAAGACTTTAAGCTTGGCTTTCGCTCTTTGCCCGTCTCGTCAACGGGTGCGTATATCTCTTTCAGTTGGCCCCGTGCAGCATCGGCGACGATTTTGGGCCACGTCTCGTCGGCCTCACCGAGTGCAACCGCATCAGCATGCTTAGGTCCTCCGTCGCGGCCAAGAGCTTCGTCCGGTAATTCAGTAACATGTGGACCGCCCATAACCACGGGGATGCCGGCCGCGCGAAATGCATCAGCAAAGCCGTAAGCTCGAGCGACCATCCGAGTCATCGCTCCGATGCCGACCAGCCCGATACCCTCTCTTTGCGCGAACTGAACAATTTGCTTTTCGTTCATCGGCTTCGCATTGCCATCTATCAACGTAACATCATGCTCAGGCGGGGTTAGCGACTTTAAGAGGAACATCCACAGGTGAGGCATAAAATTCCGCGTAATACCGTTGTCTGGGTTGTAAAGTAAAATTCTCATTTGTCTTCCTATGCCGGAAACGTGTAAATGTTGAAAGACGACCACCCTGATGGATGAACGCTGCCGCACCCTGCCTGCCGAATCAATGTGCTTAAGTGATCGATGGAACGTTGCGTTCTGATCACCACTTCCGGCGATTCTTCGAGGGTTGACGCTTCGCGGGAGCTTTTTCGCTCGTAAGGAATAAAACGTCAGTAGGCTGGCATTTCAACGCGCGGCAGATCTTTTCCAGAGTTTCAAAATTAATGCCAACCGCTTTCCCTTTTTTCAGTCTCCACAAGGTAGTATGACTCACACCGGTCGCTTTCGCCAGCCAATAAAAAGTTCGCTTTTCCCTGGCAAGTAGTCTGTCGATCCGAGGGACGATCATAGGTTTGCGAACCTCTTTTACCACATCTAAAATATATTGTCGACTTACTATATATCCTGTAATTGACATATAGAGCCTCTGCCCTGCTTGCAACTTGGAGCCAGATGAGGCATCATAGCCTCCGGTTAATCCTACTCTCGCGCATCGACGGTGATGCGCCCCGCGCACAAGACGATTAGCGCCGGACGTTTTGGATGGTTCGAGAGCAGGCTTGTTTTACACTTCGAAGCCGCTCTTCCAATTAAGAGCATCCGAACCCGGTCCTTCGACCGCTACCGTTTCGCCGAAGCCAGTCCGATTCGCAGCTTCTTTTCAACCCCTACTTGGGGAAAGGTATATCTATAAATGTCAACGAAACTTTATGTTGGAAACCTCGCGTTCCAAACTACCAGTCAAGACCTTCAGGAATTGTTTGCTCAGGCCGGCACAGTGGAATCAGCAAATATAGTCGAAGACCGTGGCACTGGCCAGTCTAGAGGGTTTGCCTTCGTCGAAATGTCTAGCAAGGAAGAAGCCGCCGCAGCTATTGAGCAGCTCAATGGCAAAGAAGTCGGTGGTCGCGCACTAAAAGTCAACGAAGCAAAACCACGGGAGAACCGTGGCGCAGGCGGGCGCAGCTTTGGCAATAACCGTGGCGGCTTTGGTGGAAATCGCGGTGGCGGTAACGGCGGCGGCCGACGTTCCGAGCCACGGTGGTAACATTCTTCAATAACGTTCTCTCAAGGGTCTCCGTGGTGATAACAGTCATTACGGAGACACCTGTCATCTCTATTAAATCGGCGGGGATTCGGACCGAGTCTCGCGCTCTCAAGGACATACATGAATTTTTCTCAATTGGGATTAACAAACGCGCAATTGTGCGTCTGTGAATCCCTCGGATATAAAAACCCGACACCAATACAAGCGGAAGCAATTCCGATCATTCTCAAAGGCAGGGATCTCATCGGCTGTGCTGAAACTGGCACGGGGAAGACCGCTGCTTTTCTCCTACCAATCATCCAACGGATCAGCGAGCATTCACGCTCGGGCGTGCGTGTTCTAATCATCGCCCCAACCCGCGAACTCGCTCTGCAGATCGAAAGAAATTACACCAACCTGAATCACGTTAAGTCTAACCGCAGCGTTATCGTCATTGGTGGCGCTAGCATGAGAACGCAAATAGCGAGTCTCCGGCGAGGCGCAACCGTGGTAATCGCCACGCCTGGCCGTTTGCTGGACCTCGTTCAACGCGGGGCAATTAATCTCTCGACGGTCGAAGTGCTTGTGCTTGACGAAGCCGATCGCATGCTCGATATGGGATTCCTGCCGGCGATTAGACGCGTGCTTGCAAGCTTGCCTACAAAGAGGCAGAGCCTATTGTTCTCAGCGACTATGCCTTCGAGCGTTGAAAGTCTGGCACGTTCGACGATGAGTCAACCAACCCTGATTGAAGTGAGTCCACGCGGTCGCGCGCCACAGGTGATCGAGCAGACCGCGTATTCAGTCGCTCAGGAAAACAAAACGGCCCTCTTGCTGGATTTGCTGGAAAGCGATCCCAAGCAAGAATCGCTTGAGAAGGTTCTGGTCTTTACCAGAACTCGGCGGGGCTCCGAACGGCTATCGCATATTCTTAAAGCTCGTAATCACAGTGTGAATCGCATTCATGCCGATCGCAGTCAACCCCAGCGTGAACAAGCGTTGCGCGAATTCCGCGAGGGTCGCGCGCGTGTGTTGATAGCCACGGACATTGCGGCCCGCGGACTTGATGTTGATGCTGTGTCGCACGTCATTAACTATGATGTTCCCGCTGCACCTGAAGATTACGTACATCGCGTTGGCCGCACAGGTAGAGCAGGCAAACAAGGGAAAGCCATTACAATCGTAACACCAGTTGACGAGTTGTCGATGCGAGCAATCGAGCGATTGACGGGCCAACGAGTAAAGCGAGTTGTACCGGAACGTTTTGGCGGTTTGCAGACTGCGATCACGAACGCACCGAAGTTGTTTACGCCCTTTGCGCGGCCGGCAAATACGATTCGTTCGTTTCGACCACGTCGTGGAAGATAAATCATCAACCAGCAGTCACTGCATCGTTTGAACAAAGGAGAAAGGCGTATGGAAGAAAGAATTTTCAAAGCTGGAGACCGCGTTGAGCAAATGTGTTTGACCTGTGGCGACGTGCGCGGTCACGTCGTAGTCTCCGTCAACAAGAGAGGAAGCATTACGCGCGTTATTTGTCCAATATGCGATTCCCGAGTTCCATACAAAAGCGGCTCGATACCGAGAGTTTCTAAGACGGCTAGTCTGCCCTACGACCGCAGCCGTACGTACCGCAAAGGACAGACGCTGATGCATTCGACGTTCGGCGAGGGCGAAGTCACCGCCATCATAGAACCCCAGAAGATGGATGTTTTGTTTGCTGATCGAATACGCCGGCTGATTCATGGTCATGCGTAAAAAGGGCCGCGCAAACCACAACGCGTCGGTATCCGGTCAGTCACTGGCAGTTGGAATGTGGGTCACATTTCGCGCGGAATTAATGCCGGGACGCAACGCAATTGAGCGCACCTTTGAAGTGGCGCGTGTCCTGAGAAATCAGCGCGTAGAGTTAGACCAGTTGGCGGGACAGCACTCTTTCTCTGAATTCGAGCGTATTTCAAAGAATGGAAAACTGAGTACGCATATCTCGACGGAGGATCTTATTGAATCAAAAAAGGATCAGTAAGTTAACGGAAGATCGCGCTTAAAAACAGGAAGACCAAAAATGACCATTTGCCAGTTCTGTTTACATCAAACGCAAGACGGAGCCTGCCGCCTCGGGTTGAATATTCCAAAAACAATGAAGTGCCGCGAGTTTGCCCCAGGGATGGAGAAGTTCTGTGACAAACCGCAGGATTTTGTGGATGTCGATCAAATCGTGCAGATGGCGAAATTTTTTGGTCTCGAGCGAACGGAGCTCAAAAAGGTCCAAATGATTGCAGAAAGAAGAGCCACCGATGAGTCTTGTAAAGTGTCCTGACTGTCGACGTTTGTGCTTCACCGATTCAACATCGTGCGTTGGTTGCTTGCGTCAGTTTGGTCCCGGCGAACTGCAGGCCAAACTCGCGGCCGAGAACAGGATTTTCGACAGAAAGTCCTATGGAATATTCTTAATTCTCTTTATTAGTTTGTTGATCATTCTGGGTGTAGCGATGTTTCGATCGTTACGACCAATGTAGAGGCGTCCTATTCTCCTATTCCAGATAATGCTCATTCAAACTTAACTTCAGCTCAGCAGGTAGAGCCTTCCAGCGGGCTGCTACCAATTCCCTGTCATCAAACTCAAGAGCACGCATGCGCGACCACTGCCATCGCGAGCGAACCTTTTCGTAGCGCCAACGATAATAAGGACCAGCAGATCGCCTGCTATAAAAGTTTAAATCTGCGGGAGAGGCGACCGTCGCTTTCAAATCCTTAAAGAGTCGCAGACCCGTCATAGAATTACTCACGTCCTCGTGACCTGTGCAACCGCGGTGAAATCCGTCAGCGTCAGGACAGCTTACCAGCGACACTCCCATGGAATGTCGAGCTGGCAAGGTCAAAGGTTTTTACGGTAGGAGTTGCTTCGATTACTGGTGCCAATGCCATCAGCACCTCAGTGTGCCCAGTCCGGCTAAATGCTTCAGCATCTTCTTCGGTGTCCCAGAAACTGTTGGCTACTGCCTCCAATCGTTCGGACGCGATCAAGGTGGTCGCATCCCGAAATCCCTTGTGATTGCGCAGGATGGAGATGACCTCATTGTTAGAAATCCGAATAAGGTCTGTGACCCTGTCGGCTTTCAGTTTCATGGTGACTTGCCGTCCAAACACTTTTTGTTGCTCCTCGGTTGGTAGCTGTTAGCTTCAGGTGATCTGGGTGATTCCAGAGGAGCTGAGAAGGGAGTAAGCTAGACTCGGTTCAAGGGCACCTTATCTCAGTAAAAGGATATATGTCAAGTATAGAATATATTTTACATAGGCTATAGTGAGGAGAAGTGGAAGTACCGAACGAATCAGACAGCGCGCGCTAACGTCCCAGGGACAGCCTCCAGCGGTACGTTTTCCATCGTCAGTTCAATCAATCGATCAACGACCGCATTAATGTCACCGGTTTCCCTCCACACTCGAAGCTGCTCGTCCGAAGAAGTGCCTCGATCGAGAATCGTCTGGATATGCCGGATCTCCTTACGAGAGCGCAGGTCGTCTAAAACGTCGTCAACAAACTGAAGCAATTCATGAATGAGATCACGCACCGGAACTTCAGTCCGCTTACCGAAATCGATCATTTTGCCATCGAGTCCGTAGCGCACTGCTCGCCACTTATTCTCTTCTATCAGCATCTTGTGATGAGGTCGGAAGGTTAGATTCTGATCGAGAAGCTTATTGACCTTGGCCACCAGCGCCTGAAAAAGCGCGGCTATTGCAATCGTGTCATCAACGCGAGTTGGAATATCACAGATGCGAAATTCGAGCGTTGGAAAAAACGGGTGAGGGCGAACATCCCAGTAAATTTTTTTAGCATTGTCGATGCATCCGGTTCTGACAAGGAGTTCTACATAGTGCTCGAACGAGCCGTGCGATTCGAAGTAATCCGGGATGCCGGTGCGTGGAAACCTGGTGAAAACTTCCGAGCGATAGGATCTCAAACCCGTATCTACACCGAGCCAGAATGGTGATGAGGTCGAGAGCGCCAGCACGTGCGGAAGCACATAGCGGATCGCATTCATAATTTGGATTGCACGCTCGGGATTCGCGATACCAACGTGAACGTGAAGACCAAAAGTGAGCAGTGAACGCGCGATGATCTGGTTCTCTTCGACAATCGATTCGTATCTTGAATTCCCGAAAATCTTTTGATCCTGCCAGTGTGAAAATGGATGAGTGCCGGCTGCGACAATTACGAGTCCTCTCTTACGCACCAGTGCGGAAATCACTCGACGTAAATTCGTGATATCGGCTCGAGCTTCACTTATGTCTTTACAAACACCGGTGCCAACTTCAATCATCGATTGAATCATCTCCGGCTTAACCTGCTCCCCAAGCAACATTCTGCCTTCCTCGAGGATTTCAGAGACGTGTGAACGCAACTCGCGGGTTGTCGGATCTACAATCTGAAATTCTTCTTCGATGCCAAGCGTGAATTGCTCGAACATACTCGAAGCTGTTCTCATAATTCTCCT
>DATBSH010000124.1:0-7976 GCA_036559885.1 Pyrinomonadaceae bacterium | reverse complement strand
AACCCATACGATGAGAGATCCCATTTTGTTCTGGAGGAAAGCCATCCACAGATTACGCAGATTACACGGATTAAGAACAGAAGGCAGAAGGCAGAAACCAGAAGGAAGAAAGCTGAAGGCGACTACTGCTTGCCGCCTTCTGACCTCCGCTTTCTGCCTTCTGCTTTCTGCCTTCTGCTTTCTGCCTTCTGTTCTTAATCCGTGTAATCTGCGTAATCTGTGGATAGAACTTCACTTGCCATCGAGACGGCGCACGTCGACTATCTCGCCTCTGAAGGTCCGAAGCATCTGCTGAACGATTGGGTTGTTTTCCGCTTCCTCGCGCAAACGCTGCTTTTCGATCCGCTCTTCATCTTCTTTGGAAACGGGTCCGGTCAGAGCATCGGTTCCATCCGCGATCGTGATCCGGACACCCATTTCCTTACCGGCTGCCTCGTGACAAGCGTCACGGAGCACCTTGACGTTGTCGGGTCTGCTTAGCGTGTCGCGGAAGTGTCGTGCCTCAGGCAGGAACTCAACGCACAGCTCGCCATCGTTGACCATGGTTGACTGCGCTCCCTCAAGAACTGTCACCAGGAACATCTTTCTGCGATTTTCCAGTACTGTCTTCACCCGATCGATCATTGGAGTATCTGCGGGTAGAGAGTCTAGAGAAGTAACCGGTGACGAAAAAGGTTCTGGTTGCGCAACGGGATCAACCCTTACGGATGGCATAGGTGAAGTTTCTTCGAAAGCAGGTGAAGCTGCCGTGGCAGCAAATGAGCCAGATGCCATCCGCTGACTTGTCGTAGCCTTTGTCGTTTGCTTCTCTGGGCCTGGCGCGGCCCCACCTCCACCGGATGAGCGACGGGAAGCACCTGTCGATTCGCCATAATTCGCTTCAAGTGCAGACAACCGGTTAAGCAACTCTCCTATGGTTTCGACGCCGCGAAGCTGCATCAGCTTCACAATTCCAATCTCCAGCTGATAACGCGGTTGCGTTGCGGTGCGAAGCTTCGTTTCAGTCTCCGCTAGTGAGTGAAAGAATCGCACCAGATCCGATTCAGAGAACAACGAGGCCTGTCGCCTTAATTCCTGAGGTTCGCAAACAGCGGATTCGAGTAGCTCTTCACTCGAAGAAACCTTTGTCACGAGCAGGTCGCGTAAATGAGCAAGCAGATCGCGGCAAAAGTTACGCAAGTCGTGGCCGCGCATCACGATGTCGTCAACTACCGCAAGCACATCTGCCGGCTTGTTCTGTGCCACACCGTCAATGATACGCGTGAGAATGTCAGCGCCAGCAACGCCGAGCGCCATCTCAACGTCCTCTTTTTTTATTTTGCTGCCGGCAAAACTGATTACCTGATCCAGCGCTGACTGCGCGTCTCTCATTGAGCCTTCGCCGGCGCGCGCAATCTCACGCAACGCATCGTCAGGAATGCTGATCTTGTCCGACTTAGCGATTAGTTTCAGACGTTCCAGAATCTTTGCAGTCGCGATTGTGCGAAACTCAAACTGTTGGCTGCGGGAAAGAATCGTGTCAGGAACTTTGTGCTTCTCAGTCGTCGCCATGATGAAAACAACACGATCCGGCGGTTCTTCGATCGTTTTCAGCAAGGCATTGAAAGAGTGGGTTGACAGCATGTGAACTTCATCGATGATGAAGATCTTGAAGCGATCGCGGGCAGGCGCGAAGCCGATCGAGCCGATGATTGTCTCTCGCACATTCTCGACTTGCGTATGTGAAGCGGCGTCGATCTCCTGGACATCAATGGATCGGCTTTCAGAGATTTCGCTGCATGAAGGACAAGGATCAGGGTCGTCCATGCGGCACGGCGTCGGCGTTGGTTGAGAAGATTTATGACAGTTCAGCGCTTTCGCAAGTAACCGTGCAGTTGTCGTTTTTCCGACTCCTCGTGCTCCTGAAAACAGATACGCGTGGTGGAGCCGCTGATTCTCAATTGCGTTGCGCAGCGTACGCGTTATAGGTTCCTGTCCTGTTACTTCGTCGAATGTTTGCGGGCGCCATTTGCGCGCGATGACTTGGTATGTCATGAAATGTTTAAAAGCAGTTCCTCTGTTCTTTCTCCGTATTTATGATCAATTTCTGGCAAGTTTCGGAACGGAAAAGTTCTTTAGCACCTTAAAAACAATAATGGCACTTCCGTCAGTATCTTTCCGAACAATGCGAAAGGTGACGGCGATGTCTGACTTTTCATAACTGATTGACCGAAGTAGATAAGTCGTATCTGTTTCCAAGGGAAGCCGGTTCTTAAATACAAAGCCCGAGAAATCTACTCCAGTGCTCACTCGTCGTTGCTCGATCCGCGCATCGGGTTCGTTGGTAGCAGCTGTATATTCCAGCAACGTGTGAACGGCGGGTAGCTCCGGCGATACGTCTTCAACAGAGATATCTCCCAGTTTTAGCAGCATTCCGTAGTCAGCTCCTGCAAAACCAACTGACAAATATCCCGAGTACAATTCAATATCAGAGCCGTATCCGTATTCATGGGTGGCGCGTGCAAAGGAGTAATATGCGCCGCCTCCGCGCATAGTCAGTGTCTTTTCATTCTTGGCCACGTCCCCATCGAACTTCTCACGTGGAAGTAAACGGATCAGTCCCGTGTTCGGCTGACTTAGCAATGAACCGAACTGCGCGCGATCAGTTTCTGCCGGAGCAAGAAATTGTTTCTCGAGCGCAGCTAACTCACCTCGCTTTGCTTGAATCTCTTTGCGCAAAACATCCCGTGAAACATCTTGTGCAAGTGCAGTTAGAGTGCAGGTGAGACCAAGAGCGATTTGGAAAAACAATCTTCGAGGTTCCAACATTGCGATCACGACCTCCATTTCGAAGTGACTTTAACAGAGGGATAATTGCGCAGCAAAGCAGAAAACAAAACGGCGGCATTGAAGAAAAAGCCGCCGCGTCAGCTGTACGCACCTTTGTTGGTTTCTACCGATAGTTCAAATCGTTTACGCGCAAATCAGTGTCAATTATTGGGTAGTATTGGCCAGACCCCGGACTTTCCCGCAACACACGCTGCCGTTGCTACCGTTGCTCCGTTCCCGGCCTGGCGGGATTCACAAGGCTTGCGTTGTGCGGAGCCCGGGATCTGAAAAAACCTTGCCGATTGCCGTTTGAGGATTTTGCGGGAACCGGAACTCTTGGTCAAGCGAGCAAGACTATCCACAGATTACACAGATTACACAGATTAGGACTAAGGCAGTTAACTTGAATGACAGGATCACCTCAAGTCACAGCCGGTCGTCTTATCATTCAAGTTAGCTGCCTTAGTCCTAATCTGTGTAATCTGTGGATACTCTTAGTTCAAATTTGCGTCTTGCGGTGGGCGAAGATTCGCAGAAAAGCGCTTATCCCCAAGTGCAGCAAGATGTACGCGACAATTGCAACCACAATTGGCAACAGCAGTGTATGGCCGGCGTCTGTTCGCGGGCTCGCGACGATGCCCCGAAAAGGCGCATAAAACGGATTACTGACGGCGACAATGAGCTGTACAAATCCAGCGGTGCTTCGCGCTGCAAGTAACGCCAGAAGGAAACGCATCCCGAGTAACGCGTAGATGACGTAGAAGATGTAATCCACGATCTGCGAAATCCGCGCGAGACCCCGTGCGCGCTGTACTTCCTGTTCGGTATCGACTACTTCATCGACCGCCTTGGAACGAAAATCTCCGGCTACATTATCAATTCGTCGTGACTCATCCGGAGCGGTCGTTCGTGCCGCTCGTTCAGAAATCTCGGCCTGTACTTCACCCTCCACGTGCGCCTTTACCGCTTCATGCTGTGCGGCACGACGCGCTTCTTCCAAAGCGAGTTTATCGTCGTCCATGGTTAGTTCACCTTGTTGATTTGAGTCTATTTAGAGGGGGCGTTGGGGAAAGGATGAGGGATGAAGGATGAAGGATGAAAAGAGAATGACAATGTCATCCTTCATCCTTCATCCCTCATCCTTGACACGGTGGCGGAGAGGGTGGGATTCGAACCCACGGAACGGTTCCCCGTTCACAGCATTTCCAGTGCTGCCAGTTCAGCCACTCCTGCACCTCTCCCGGAAACTTAAGGGATGAAGGATGAGGGATCAAGATGAAATGTGACTGCTAATTCATCCTTCATCCTTCATCCCTCATCCTTCAAGACAGTGGCGGAGAGGGTGGGATTCGAACCCACGGTGGCCGTTAAGCCACTCCGGTTTTCGAGACCGGTGCACTAATCCACTATGCGACCTCTCCCCCGTAGATCTCAGATCTCAAATTTCAGATCTCAAATCCCAAACCTTCAATCTGAAATGTCAAATCCCAAAACGTTCAATCTGAGATGTGCAATCCCAACACTTTCAATCTGAGATCTCAAATCCAAAATTGTCCGAAACTCTACTTCATACTCTTCGTTCGCGAAAGAATTCCCGCATCAGCTCGCGACACTCCCCTTCCAAAATCCCTTCCACTATCTCAATACGATGATTCAGAAAGTCAGTGTCGCAAATCCGGAATTTCGAAACTACTGCTCCTGCGCGCTCATCACGAGCTCCGTATACCAGCCGTCTCACACGAGCTTGAACAAGCGCTCCGGCACACATCGCGCAGGGTTCAATCGTTGAATAAACGTCAAAACCCGTCAGGCGGTAATTGCCGGCTATCTTTGCTGCCTCGCGAAGCGCCACCAGCTCCGCATGTGCGGTCGGGTCACAATCGGTACGCGTTCGATTGCCGGCAACTGTGACCAACTCATCGCCACTCACGACGCAAGTCCCAACTGGGACCTCGCCACGAGTTCTGGCCTCTCGCGCGGCGTCGAGCGCCAGCCGCATCCAGTGCTCAAAAACGTCAATTTCGGCGGCACTAATCACGCAATTATTTCGTCAAACAACCGAACGGTCACTATAGGGTGCCGTTTGAAACACTGTCAAGAAGACCACTTTGACCGACTTGACCACGATTCTGAAAGGAACTGATGCCCAGTGAGACTTAACTACGATGGTCCGTAGTTGGTCTCAATGATTAGTTCGGGCGTTCACACGGCTCGCGTGCTATTATGAATTTCCCAGGGATTCCGCGCCCCAATCTGGTGGCGCACTCCCAAAGGAATCACCCCATGAGCACCGAAGCAAATCAAAGGGGAAGCAGTCCACTCTCAACTGAAAGAAGTATATCTAGCCGGTTACGGCCTGCATCGCCTCCTGAATCCACAACATCCGAATCAGGCGCGACATCTTCCGCGGGCTTGATGCGTCGCATGACCCCCGGTGAATTCAATACCGCGATGATTCACTTCTATCGGGGTGAGGTGCAGCGCTCAAACACCTGGCGCAATCGACTCGACACAACTACTAACTGGGCAGTCATTACGGCTGGCGCTACGCTTTCATTCGTTTTCAGTTCACCCAGCAATCCACATTTTGTGATCCCCATTAACTCGATTCTTGTGGCCATTTTCCTCTTGATGGAAGCGCGCCGATACCGCTACTACGAAATATGGTCTAGTCGCGTGAGAGTTTTGGAAACCGGATACTTTGCTCGTCTTCTGTCGCCTGAGAGCACCCCAACGGATGAGTCATGGGCGGAGCACCTGGCGGCTGACCTGATCACGCCGCACTTTACTATCACTGAGTGGGAAGCAGTTGGTCGTCGATTGCGCCGCAACTATCTATGGATCTTCGCGTTGCTCGCGCTCAGCTGGAATCTAAAGGTCTATCTTCACCCGTTACCCGCGCGCAACTTCGATGCTTTCATCGATCGCGCCACGGTCGGCATCATTCCCGGCTGGATCGTTTTCGTATTTGGAGTTGTATTTAACGCCGCGATAGCGATCTTCGCGATTGGCACGCTCAGATTGAGAGAAGCGACGGGCGAGGTTCTTCCCAAACACGAATTCTCATTACGACCTCTTCGCCGCATGACAAGCTGGACAACCGCTACAACTCGCCGCACGACGGTGCGGGCGAAACGCGCGCGACAGCGTGTACGCAGCACCGGCACGACAACCTCTGAACTCAAAAAGATCGACGTTTCAGAAACACCGGATCGAGACAGAGACAAGAGAGTCGAAGTCGAAGTCTGATCATTGCCTATTGCGGATCGCCAATTGCCGATTTGGAAACTCGTGGTTCGTTAGATAGACTCAGCGACATCACTAGCGACAAATAATCGGCAATTGGCAATTGGCAATCGGCAATTGATCCATTCATGTTAGAACTTAACGGTCAGCCCTTAACTCTCCAACAGATCGCAGATGTAGCTTATCGCAGAGAACAGGTCTCTCTGTCCCCACAAGCACTCAAGCGCGCAGAGGCATCTCGTCACATCGTAGAAGAAATCGTCGCGCAAGGTCGGACAGTTTATGGAGTGAACACCGGCTTCGGAAAACTTTCAGACGTCCGCATCGAAAAATCAGATTTACGACAGTTGCAATTGAATCTCGTCCGCAGTCATTCAGTGGGGCTCGGCTCCCCTTTGTCCGAGCCGGAGGCCCGCGCGATGTTGCTGCTGAGGGCAAATGTCCTCGCGGCAGGATACAGTGGGGCGCGACCACTCGTGATCGAGACTTTGATTGCGATGCTCGAATCGGGTGTGACACCAGTGATTCCGGAAAAGGGCTCGGTTGGAGCAAGCGGTGATTTGGCCCCGCTTGCGCATCTCGCACTTGCTGCGATCGGAGAAGGTGAAGTCTTCTATGAAGACGAGCACCTTCCCAGCGCAACTGCTCTGGAACGCGCGAACATCTCTCCACTTCAACTAGAAGTTAAGGAAGGCCTCGCGTTACTAAACGGGACGCAGGCAATGGCCGCTGTTGGTGCGCTCGCCCTTCATCATGCCGAGCGACTAATAGAACTCGCCGATGTGGCAGGTGCAATGACACTCGAAGCTTTACGAGGAACTCCTGTCGCTTTCGATGAGCGCATTCACAGTGTTAGGCCGCATCGAGGGCAGTCGAAAGTCGCTGCCCATTTGCGCGAGTTGCTGCGGGATAGTGAAATCCGTGAATCGCACCTGGAGAATGATCCACGTGTGCAGGACGCCTACAGTCTTCGCTGTATGCCGCAAGTTCACGGTGCCGTCCGAGACGCGTTAGCACACGCGCGTGGAGTTGTTGAAATCGAGAGCGGAAGTGCAACAGATAATCCACTCGTATTTGCTGAAACTGGCGAAGTCTTATCCGGCGGAAACTTTCACGGTGCCCCACTTGCTCTAGCCTTTGATTACGCTGGCCTGGCAATCACGGACTTGATCAGCATCACCGAACGCCGCATTGATCGACTGGTCAATCCCGACTCTAACGAAGACCTTCCGCCTTTTCTGACGCAACAACCAGGCATTTCGTCAGGTTTTATGATGTTGCAAGTGACTGCAGCTGGTTTGTTGAGCGAGGCAAGGATCCTGGCCCATCCGGCAAGCATCGATAATGTTCCGACAGATGGTGGCAAGGAAGATCATGTGTCGATGGGGATGACAGCCGCGGTGAAACTGCGTTTGCTGGTCGGGATTGCGGAGACCGTGATCGCTATAGAGCTGATAACCGCCGCGCAAGCACTCGAATTTCGTGCGCCCTTGAAGCCCGGGCGTGGAGTACAGTTGGCTTACGACAAAGTTCGGAGATACGTGACTCCGGTCGTTACGGATCGTTCGATGTCAGCTGACATCGAAAAGATTATGGCGGCAATTCGGCATGAAGAATTTTGAAGATCACCGTGAGTTGAACTTTCAGGCGGTAACTCATCCCGACGGGAAGAGGAGTTTGCGCTATGGAAAACCTTGAATCACCATCAGGGAAACTTCGACAAAGAATGCGAGTAGCGGAACAGGCAAAGGCTTCGGGAACGTCTACGATGCGTTGTCCCCGTTGTAACGCCGCGCTTACCGAAACCAGGTTTGAAGAAGTTTCAATTGATCGATGCGACAACTGTGGAGGTATCTGGTTGGACTCCGGCGAGTTGGCGCAACTAATTCAAAAGGATAGTGACGGCTGGTTTACCCGGCTTT
>DATBSH010000123.1:0-5345 GCA_036559885.1 Pyrinomonadaceae bacterium | reverse complement strand
TGAGCGGTCATGGTGGAACCGCGTGTTGTGCTTGAGGTAATCGTCTGCTCTGTTGCGGACGCAGTTGAGGCTCAACAAGGCGGAGCAGATAGACTGGAAGTCATCCGTGACTTTGAGCGGGGTGGAATGACGCCGCCGTTGAAGCTGGTCCAGGAAATTATTGCAGTTGTGTCACTGCCCCTTCGGGTGATGCTCCGTGAGAGTTGTGGTTATGAAACCTTGAACAACGATGAGGTAGATCGGCTTTGCGTTGCCGCAGGCGAGTTTTCAGCGTTGGGGATTGAAGGAGTCGTGCTGGGGTTTTTGCATAAGCAGCGTATCGACGTGCATTTGACTCAGCAGATCCTCGCATGCGCGCCAAACCTTAAAGCGACATTCCATCATGCATTTGAGGAAACTGAACCCTTCGAGGCAATTCGCGATATCAAGAGGATCAAACAGGTGGATAAAATTCTGTCACATGGTGGCGCTGGAAATTGGCAAGCTCGGATCGAGCAACTGGCGAAGTTTCAGCAGGCAGCGCATCCAGAGATCGAGATTCTGGCCGGCGGCGGGTTAGACGCGGAAAAAATTAATCAGATAGCGAGGTTGACTACGGTTCGGGAATTTCATGTTGGTCGAGCGGCACGCGCTATGGCGAGTATTGATGGTGTGGTTCAGTCGGCGCGAGTGAAGGCTCTGGTCGAAGCTTCACGAAAGTGAGAACGGTCAGGCTTCACGACGTGCGAGTGCTCGTTAATTGGGTGGGACTCTCGAACGGTGAAATATGATGTCGAAACAAATCTTGAAGAAGAGAACTTCTAAACTTGCTTTATTTGGAGGACAGCCGGCGCTGACCCGGCAGCCGCCTGACTGGCCATACTTTGACGACTCTGACGCCCGGGCTCTGCTCGACGTCCTGAAGAGCCGAGTGTGGGGTGGATATCATGAAACGGTCGGCGAACTGGAGCGACGCTTCGCTGCGTACCATGGCGCGAAATACGGTATCGCGATCTCAAATGGCACTCTATCGCTCGAGATTGCCTTGACTGCCGCTGGTATTCGTTCGGGCGATGAAGTAATCGTGCCGCCTATCACATTCGTTGCCTCGGCGACGGCGATCGCTCGCGTTGGAGCAGTGCCGGTGTTCGCCGATATAGATCCTGACAGCATCAACTTAGATCCCGGAATGACCGAAGCAGCAATCACAGAACGAACGCGCGCGATTGTCCTGGTACACTTCGCCGGTTGTCCCGCGGATCTCGACAGCTTCAGCAGGTTATGTCAGCGGCACAATTTGATTCTGATCGAAGACTGCGCCCACGCTCACGGAGCTGAGTGGAAAAGTCAACGGGTTGGCAGCTTTGGCAATTTCGGATCGTTTAGCTTTCAGGGCTCGAAAAACATGACGTCCGGCGAAGGTGGCATCCTCATCACTAGTAATCCTGATCTGGCTGAGAGCGCTCGTTCGATTGCCAATCAGGGACGCCGCACGGGAGGTTCATGGTACGAGCACGTCAACCTGGGAACCAATGCACGTTTGACCGGTTTCCAGGCAACGCTCCTTCTCAATCAACTCGAACGTTTGCCACAACAAGTCAAGACTCGCATGGAACGTGCTTCATATTTGCGTTCCGGACTGGCAACGACGGGCGTGTTGAAGCCGACTCCCGCTATCCTCAGCGAGCAGATAACCGCTCATGGGTTTCACCTCTTTTCCATGAGATACCTGTCCGAGGCTGTGACTGGGGTTTCCCGCGACCGATTCGTAGAAGCCTTACAGGCTGAAGGTTTGCCGGCTGCGACCGGCTATCCTTATCCAATTTACCGCAATGAACTCTTCAAGCATCAAGCTCACATCCTACATCCATGTCCGGAGGCTGAGGCTTATTGCAACTCCTCGGTATGGTTGCCCCAAAACGCGCTTCTGGCAGACGAAGAATGGATTAATCAGGCGCTGGCAGCAATAAGCAAAGTTTCCGCAAACTCTAAGCTACTTCTCACGAAATCCAACCAGGATTCCAGGACTTCTCCATCGCTTTCATCGCCGGTAACAGGTCCATGAATAGACGAAGATTCCTGAACGCCTCGACAGGCGCGGCGGCGACGTTTGCCGCGTTTCCCCAGAGCTCGACCGCTCAGACCAGCCGAACAGCGCGTCAATCTCGTGCCGTCAGTCGCACATACGGTGGGCTAACTCTTAGAGAATTGCGCGATCAATATCGCAGCGATCTGTTCACGGACTATCTGCCATTCATGGATAAGTACGTCATCGATCACGAATTGGGTGGGTTCATGTGTAATACCGACCACAGGGGAGTTCGGATCAATGATAACAAGCTCAGTTGGTATGAAGGACGCGGCACTTGGGTCTATTCGTTTCTCTACAACAATTTTGCGCGTGAAAAGAAATATCTGGAAGTCGCGCGCCGGTCGATTGAGTTCACACTGAAATCGAAGCCGCCACATGGCGAACTATGGCCCAAGGAACTAACGCGAGAAGGCAAGCAACTCACTTCGGCGGACGGCGAAATTTATGGCGACCTTTTCATTGCCGAGGGCCTATCGGAGTATTCAAAGGCTACCGGTGAACGACAGTATTGGGACATGGCCCGCGAAATCTTGTTCAAGTGTGTGGATCTCTATGACCGGCCCGACTACCGCCCTGCTATCGGCCAGACTTACTTAGGCCCGAATGCGAAGCCATTTCCGGGTGCGCGAATTCAGGGCGTTTGGATGGTGTTAATCCGACTTGTCTCTCAGATGCTGGAGATACGATCCGATATTGAGATCGAGAAGGTCGCTGATCGATGTGTCGATGCGATCACAAAACATCATTACAACCCCGAGTTTGGTCTCATTAATGAATTACTAAATCATGATTTGTCACGGCCGGCGGATGAATACGCTCAGCTTGTTTATACGGGGCACTGCATCGAAAACCTGTGGATGCTGCTTTATGAAGCAACAAGGCGCGGCGACAAAAAACTCACTGAGACGTTGGCTGCCTGGTTCAGGCGGCACGTCGACGTTGCCTGGGACGATGTGTACGGCGGTGTATTTCGCAACTTGCAGAATGTGGAGAGAAATATCTGGCTTGTTGACAAAGTTCTCTGGGCGCAGGAGGAAGTACTGATCGGATCAATGTCCATCATCGAGCATCTGGGCGACGAATGGGCAAAGAATATGTTCGACAGAATGTATGCCTATGTGCGAGCAAAGTATCCACTGAAGAGCCATGGCTCGCCGCTCTGGATGTATGCCTCAGATCGCAAAGCGAGTTATGAAGCGTTCATACAGTTGCCCCGTCGAGTTGAGAACTTTCATCACCCGCGTCACCTGATGTTGAACTTGCTGAGTCTCGAGCGAATGCTCAAACGCGAAAGCCGCCTTGACAGATAACGGCGGCTACCTGGTTGAGCAATCCGTCAATAGGAACCGATCCACTAAATAAGACTAAACAGCACGAAACTAGTCGTGTTAGTTCGTGGATAAATTTCTGACCTCTACCTTCGCGGCACGAATGAAGAACAAAAACGGCACGATTCGAAGTGTGCAAACAATTATTGGCCTGCTGATTGTCATAGCAGCAGCTCCGATATTTCCGGCTTTTGCATCCCCGGATCTGAGTATCAAGGTCTCGCTGAGTCGTTCCAGGGCGCAGCGCGGAGATACAGTTGAAATCAAAGTGCAAACATTCAAGGGTGGCACACCGGCTAGGGACCCGGTGCACGCCGTTCTGCTTACGCCGACCGTCGGCGCTCAGACTTTGTCCCTCAAGCCTGTCGCGACTAAACCCGGACTTTATCGCGGTGAGGCGGTATTGCGCGGTGATGCACCTGAAGGCATGTACGTCGTACATGTCTGGATGGGGGAGATCTCAAGTCCAACGGCCGTGGGTAAAGCAAGCTTCTTGTTAGGCCGCCTGATTAATGATTTCTTTATCGCTGCGTACGTTGACAAAGACAAACCAGCACAGGACATCGATAGTTACTTAAGAGACTTTCGTAGCATTGGCGGAAACTTCCTTATCGCTCACAATCTCATCAGTCCAACAAAAGCCTTTTATCCTTCGAAGATCTGCAAAACCGACGTAACGCCTGGTTCAGAGGGCGACCTCGTTGAATTGATCTTAAATCGCGCAGACAAACAGGGACTCTCGGTCCTACTTTCCGTTAGTTGGGACATGACAAAGCAGTCTCCGTTCAAAGATCGCATGACGGAGATCAAGGCCATCGCGCGAGAGCTGTATGACCGCTACAAACATCATCCTTCGCTGGCAGGATTCTATTCTTACCAGGAAGGAAGCGGAACTTATTTTGTGCCATACGTCCGGGAGTTCTGTCAGTACATCAAAAGTCTGGGGCCGAATCTCCTGACAGCTTGCGCGCCCCATGTTGATGATCCTCTGCTGGCAGGTTATCTCAGCACGATTCAGGAACTGGACATCATTATCTATCAAGCTGGTGTGATGGCGAGTTATCGGACCGACAATCGTAAAAAGTATCCGCCTCGACGTGTAAAGGATTTTTGCGGCCTGGGCGCAGGCGCGAAGCGTTTGCAGGACAAGATCGCGATTAATCATGTGGAGCTCTTTGGTTACCTCGAAAACCGCCTGAATCCACAAACGAGTGCGACTACATACGAAAACATTTATCGGCAGATGCTGAGTGCGGCCATGGTGACTGATGCCGATGGCATTTCGTTTTTTAGTTATCACGCACATGTTTACGAAGCAGGGAAGACACAACCTCCGGTCGAGCGTAGCCGGGCAGCAATCAGCGAAGGGTTAAAAGCGTTCGACCTCATCACGTCTCAGATTTCGCGCGAGCGTAATCAACTGGTGGTCTATTTTCCCTATTCAGATTGGATCATCGAGCGCTGGCCAAATTATTTCCTGCCGGCGCTGGATGCTTTTCGTGTCGTTGGTGTTCCGATTGAAGTGCTGCCTTATGCGCCGCCGCTCGAAGAATCCGTCTATCCTTATTACCCGTTTCACATGAATCGCGATGTGCTTTCGCGGTTGCTGAAAGAGCGGACAGTGCTCGTGTTGCCGAATATCTCAGGTTTTCAGCAGACGGATAGCGATCTGATCAAGTCGTTTGTCGAGCAGGGCGGCGTGATTGTCGCATTCGGACCGCAGATACCAATGGGGAGAAGTTACGAGCGAGATGAGCTCTTTGGAGTTGAAGAAGGTTCGGATACTGCAACGCATACCCAGGTGACTGTTCGCGACCAAATTGGCGTGCGTGTGAAACCGGGAAGTCGTTTTGCATTGACGCGACTCCAACTTCCGTCATGGACGACAAAGAAAGGGCGCCCAGTTGCATCGTTCGAAGATGGTTCGCCCGCTATTACGATAAACA
>DATBSH010000122.1:0-23287 GCA_036559885.1 Pyrinomonadaceae bacterium | reverse complement strand
CGAGCCGAAAGCGCGCCGTCATCAGTCTTTTTACCGATGTGTCAATCTCAGCTTCGCTGATCAGTCCCTGCTTAACAGCCTGTAGCAGGCTTGCATATTCGCCGCCGCAATCCAGATCAGTTCCTCGCTTAACGCCAAGCGCGGATGCCTCAGCTTCCGTCTTAACAAATTTATGGCCTCTCCAGATGTCATCGATAGCGCCACAGTCCGACACTACGTACCCATCAAAGCCCCATTCACCACGAAGTATATCCAGCAAAAGTTTTTTGTTAGCGCAACAGGGCTCCTCGTTGGTCCGGTTGTACGCGCACATGATCGAGTAAGCTTTGGCCTCAACAATCGTGTCATGAAACGCGGGCAGGTATGTCTCACGCAAATCGCGCTCGTAAGCTTTTGCGTCGAAGCTGTGACGATCCGGTTCCGGTCCGCTGTGCACCGCGTAGTGTTTTGGAGTTGCGATTACTTTGAAATAGCGTGGATCGTCTCCTTGAAGCCCTCTCACGAACTCGACGCCCATCCGAGAAGTCAGATACGGATCCTCGCCGTAAGTTTCCTGGCCTCGTCCCCACCGTGGATCGCGAAAAATGTTGATGTTTGGACTCCAGAAGGTGAGTCCTTGATAGCGACCACGCTGATTATTGCGAGCCGCTTCATGATGTTTTGCGCGCGCCTCAGTCGAGATCACATCTGCGACCTGGTGCATCAGTTTGGTGTCCCACGTCGCGGCTAAACCGATGGCCTGTGGAAACACGGTTGCGTAACCAGCCCGCGCCACACCATGCAAGGCTTCGTTCCACCATTCGTATTGCGGAACGTCCAAACGCTCGATAGCCGGAGCGGCATTCATCATTTGGGAGATTTTTTCTTCGAGGGTCATACGCGAGACAAGATCATCGACGCGTACTTGTATCGGCAGACTGGGATTCTTGTAAGGCGGCAGAGACTGGGTGTCAGCCTTATTCAAAGGAAACGCAAGTGAGATCAATACCAATAGGAAGAACAAACAGAAGGCGTTGCGGGTTGTTCTGATGTGAGCCATTGTTAGTTGCTACTCGCAGTTCTTAAAAATCCATTATCGTTTTCCCAATCGGCGTCAACCCGAAGGGTTGACAGTTAGTAGCCGGAGGTCGAGCGCAGCGAAGACCTCCGGTAAGCGAGTCGATCGAATTCGCACCCTGAAGGGGTGCCATTTCTCTCGCACCCCCTCAGGGTGCCCGAATCACTGGCTCGCTTCTTCCGGTGGTTCCAGGAACCACCGGCTACTAACTTGCAGCCCTCCGGGCTGCCTGAATCATCGGCTAAATGATCGCTGGGTGAGTCAAGTATGTGCTTACCGTTGAAACGGTTTTCTTGTCTCATCACACGGCCGGCCCCAGGCTGAAGCCTGGGGAGAATGAGAAGCTGTATCTCCGTAGGCTAAAACTGAAACTCCACGCAGCTGAAGCTGGTGGTGTCTCTTATATATAGAAAACCGGTATATAGAAAACCGGACTCTATATTGACAATCGGAAGTATCTCAGCGAACACCCAGCAAGATATCCACTGTTAGCTGGTCCAGGCGCTCGTAGGGTAAAGGCTTCCGAGCCAACTCTGTTCGATCGAGCGAAAGTTCCTTCACTCTCTTTGCCTTGTCCGGGCTATAACGTCCAAGCGGCTCCGCATAATCTTCCGGACTGCGATGTATTTCAGCCAGGAGTGCTTGAATCTCCTGGTCTCCGTCGAATTGGCGTGCCTTTTCTTTTAGGATTAGATAATTCCTCATGCAGCCGGCAGCAAACTCCCAAACACCTTCTTCGTCCTCACTACGATAAGAGTGCGCATCGAAGTGGCGCGGACCATCGTAGGAAGATTCCAAAAGCCTTACCAGGAAGAACAGATTCTTGAACGACTCTGAGCCAAAACGCAGATCCTGATCAAAACGCGGCCCTTTTTGATCGTTGAGATCTATGTGAAACAGCTTTCCAGCTTCTAAAGCCTGGGCGACGACATGATAGAAATTCAGACCAGACATTTGTTCATGTCCGACTTCAGGGTTAACACCAACCATATCGGCCTGATCAAGCGTCGCAATGAACGCGAGCATCGCACCCGTCGTGGGAAGATAAATATCACCCCGAGGTTCATTCGGTTTGGCCTCGAGCGCGAACCGATAATCGTATCCCTGATCAATCGAGTATTCGCAAAGGAAATTCAAAGCTTCGCGATTCCATTTCAAAGCATCGCGGGGATCTTTCGCAGCGTCTACTTCTGCGCCTTCCCGGCCACCCCAAAAGACATAGATATGGGCACCCAATTCCGCGCCCAGATCCATAGCCCGCATCGTCTTCTGTAAGGCATACAAGCGCACTCGTGGATCGCTGGAAGTAAAAGCACCGTCTTTGAAAACGGGGTCGTAAAAAAGATTTGTAGTAGCCATCGGCACCTTCATGCCGTAGTCGTCCAGCACCTGCTTAAATTCACGAACGATTCGGTCCCGTTCTTCCGGCCTGGCATCGATAGGCACGAGATCGTTATCGTGAAGATTGACACCATAAGCGCCGAGCTCGCTTAAACGCTTAACGATCATAGTTGGTTTGAGACTCGGACGTGTGGCATCGCCGAATGGATCTCGTCCTCGATTGCCGACTGTCCACAGCCCAAAAGTAAATTTGTGTTCCGGTTTTGGTTGGTAATTGTTCTTCGCCATTTGTAGTACTCCTATCGAGACCCCAAGTCCAAACTACTTCGGTACCACTTCGAGTTTTACCGTCTCGTATTTTACTGAACTGGTTCCCACCATAATATCGAACCAGCCAGGCTCAACTACGCTTTTCATATTGAGATCGAGAAAAGAAAGTTTGTCGGGCGTGATAACAAACTCAACTGCTTTGCTTTCGCCTGGCGCGAGCGAGATTCGTCGGAAGTCTTTAAGCTCCATTACTGGGCGTGTAACTGAACTGACGAGATCGCGAATATACAATTGCACTATTTCGTCACCCGCGCGTTTTCCAGTATTGGTTATCGTCACACTTACGTTTGCGTGATCGCCTACCTCAATCCTTGCCGGACTCACTTTCAAATTCGAGTAGCTGAAAGTCGTGTAACTGAGGCCGAAGCCGAATGGGAATAGAGGTTCCTTGTTCGCAAACAGGTATCCACGCCGCGCGGTCGGTTTACGGTTGTAGTAGAGCGGCAACTGGCCCACGGATCTCGGAAAGCTGATGGTAAGTTTTCCGGCAGGGTTATAGTCGCCGAACAGAACGTCCGCTACGCCAACTCCCGTTTCTTGTCCCAAATAGAAGCCCTCAAGTATTGCCGGCACGTGTTCCGCGATGTAGTTAATCGACAGAGGTCCGCTATTGATCAGCAAAACAACGGCAGGTTTACCAGTCTCCAGAACAGCTTTAACGAGGTCGTTCTGTCGACCAACCAACTCGAGGCTATCTCGATCACCCAGGTGATTATTTGCCCAACCTTCCTTATTCGTATCTTCATTTCCACCCAGAACCAGTAACGCCACGTCAGCAGTTTTTGCAATTTGGACCGCTTCCGCAATTAGTCTCTGGTCCTCTGCTGGATCGCTGAGATGGGCCACATCAGCGAACCAATCGCCACCCTCCTTAGTTATCTTGCACCCTTCTGCATATTCGACTTTGATTTTGTTGCCCACCTTGTCCTTTATGCCTTGAAGCACGCTGACGCCACGTCCCGGATTATCGCTGTAGCCTCCCAGATGAACTCGCGCCGCGTTTGGACCAATCACTGCGATGGACTTCAACGCATCCCGATTCAATGGCAACAGGTTATTCTCATTCTTTAGAAGTGTTATCGATCTACGCGCGGCTTCGGCCGCTAATGCTCTGTGTTCACTTGAATTCGTTACCCGCACTGCTCGTTCTACATCAACGTATGGATTTTCAAATAAGCCCAGGAGAAACTTTGCGCGAAGGTTTCGTGCGACCGCTCGATCGATCGTGGCCTCTGACACCTTTCCCTCTTTCACCAACTGCGAAAGGCTTCTGAACGCATCGGGATCTGGAAGCTCCGTATCAACACCGGCTTCCAACGCCAGCTTCGCGGCCGCCGGCTTATCTGAGGCGAGGTGGTGCAGATCCATCAATTGCGGGATGGCGTAATAGTCAGAAACTACATGTCCATCGAAGCCCCACTCCTCCCGCAGGATCTTCTGCAGCAACCATTTGTTCGCATGAGAGGGCACTCCGTCGATTTCATTATATGAAGGCATGACGCTCATGATGCGGCCTTCGGTGACAGCAGCCTTAAAGCTAGGGAGAAAGTATTCGCGCAGTGTTCGTTCTGAAAAATTAGCCGGCGCGATGTTAGTACCACTTTCAGGTTGACCGTGTGCGGCAAAGTGTTTTGCGGTAGCGATGACATGACCCAGATCGATACCCGGTCCTGGTCCCTGCAGGGCTTTTACGATGGCCACAGCCATGCGTGACGTGAAATAAGGATCTTCGCCGTAAGTCTCCTCGGTGCGACCCCAGCGCGGCTCTCGGCCCAGATCCAAATTTGGTCCCAGAACTTGATGACTTCCGCGTGCTCGTGTCTCCAACGCCCCGGCGGTGAAAACTCTGGAAATGAAATCAGGATCCCAGGTTGTGGCGAGCGCTATCGGTTGCGGAAAACTTGTACTGCCTTTTGCCATGTGTCCATGAAGTATTTCGTCGTGAAGTATTGCCGGAATACCAAGGCGCGTGTTCTCGATTAGCCACTTCTGCACTGCGTTGGCGAACTTGGCGCCTTCACGCGGACCCTTCTGTTCTCTTTGGCGCGCAATCTGTCCAATACCGTATTTCATGACTTCTGCCGCTTTTGCGGGTGAGAAGTCGCCACGATCGGTCGTGAATTCACCTGGCGGATTAACTTCGGGTCGATTGCCCCAAAGACAAGTCAGCTGGGCAATCTTCTCTTCCAGCGTCATTCGCGACAGTAGATCAGCAACGCGTCGGTCAACCGGTAGATTTGGATTTTTATAATCCGGGCGATTTCCTTGTGATGTCATGTGCGCAACAGGCAAATAGAACACTGAGCAAACGATCGCAACAGAGATACTTAGCCCAAAAGTTCTCTTCTTTTTCAAGCAATTATCCTTTTCCTGGATCCGACGGTTACAACAACCTGCTCTGAGCACACAAAACGCAACGCACACCTAACCGAATTTCTATCGGCTTGAGAATCTATAGATCGTGGTGCTTTGGTACCGTGCACCTTTCTTCAGCACTGTGGTGGGAAACAGCGGATGATTTGGCGAGTCAGGATAATGTTGTGTCTCAAGACAAAAGCCATAGCGAAACTGATAAGGTTTGCCGCCCTTGCCTGGTTTACCACTTAAGAAATTCCCTGTGTAGAATTGCATTCCAGGCTCGGTGGTCCATACCTCTATCACGCGGCCCGTTGTCTCTTCTGATACCGAAGCAGCCTTGCGTAGTACGCCTGACGGTCCGTTGATAACGAAGTTGTGATCATAACCTCGTCCGATCTTAAGTTGTTCATCTTCTGTATCAATGCGCGAACCGATTGGTGTTGGCTGCAAGAAGTCGAAGGGGGTTCCCTTAACGTTGCGCAACTCCCCAGTGGGGATGAGTCCCGGGTCAACTGGCGTAAATCGGCTAGCGTTAATCATGAGCTGATGCTTCAGGATGTCGCCATTGCCCTCGCCGGCCAAATTGAAATACGAATGATGCGTGAGGTTAACAATCGCATCTTTATCCGTAGTTGCTGAATAATCGATCCGCAATTCGTTCGCGTTTGTTAACGTGTAAGCGACAGTAACGAAGAGATTGCCCGGATATCCTTCCTCCATATCATGGCTTTGATAAGTAAGAGTGAGCTTCACTCCGTTCGTTGTTTTAGCTGCTCTGCCATGCCATACAACCTTATCGAATCCCTTCACACCACCGTGCAAATGGTTTTCGCCGTTGTTGGTTGCAAGCTTGTATTCGGTCCCATTCAGTTTAAACCGACCCTTAGCAATGCGATTACCATAGCGACCGATCAGCGCGCCGAAGTACGAAGTATCCTGTAAATAACCTTCCAAGTTGTCGTACCCCAACACAATGTCAGAAAGCTTTCCTTGTTTGTCGGGGACCTTAAGCGAGACGACAATTCCGCCGTATGTCGTGATTTTTGCCTCGACGCCATTACGGTTCGTCAAAGTGTAGAGCTCGACCTTCTTTCCATCTGACTGTCCGAAGTCTTCCTTGCTGAATGAGGCTACTCGTTGAGGAACAAAAAACGCGGGCTGAACGGCGAGTCCTGAAGCGGCAAAAATGATCAATGAGAGAGCGCGCAGTTTGAAAGTCATTTTGAAGTCTCCTCTACTTCAAATCATCAGAAAGCCTCAGTGTATTTCCAGGCGTATGTGACCGAACGCGGATGAACCTGGCGAGGATCCGGAAATGATCGACGGCGTGTGGCCAGTCCGCTTCTGGTACAACTCAGCAATCTCTTCTACTGCTGCGAACGCACCTTTATCCCCCAGGACCGCGACCGTACCGCCACTACCACCGCCGGTGATCTTCGCGCCGTAAAGACCCTTTGTCGGTCCACCAAGCTCCACAAGATCGACAAGTTGATCCGTTTGTTCAGAGCCGACTCCACAATCAGAATAACTCTGATGTGCGTCGTACATCAGTTCACCCAATTCTTCCGCTCGAGAATCAGGAGTCGAGTTCTGCAATAGATTCACGAAACGGTTAACGCGATCGTTTTCATAGATAGGGTGACGCGTGGCCGCCAGCACCGGATAGACTTGCGTTGCCAGCACCTTTGTGACCGGGTCGGTCGTACCTTTGTAGCGAGCCAAAAATTCCCCGCCGTCCAAGCGTTCAGGCAGATACGGGGCAAACTTCGTCGCAAACTCCGCGACAGTGATATTTGCCAGATAGCCATTCCACAGATGGTCATCAATGTGTACGAGACCTTCAGTATTTGTATCATGACAAGTAAAGCCAGCCAGTTCAGCGATGATGCGGTAACCGATAGATGCTGCTGTGCGCACAGTCATATAGTCAGCGCCCGCTACGCTGTGCTTTATTGCGGAATCCAATCCCCAAACTTCAAGTTCACCTGGCAATTTGAGCATTGCGATGACCTCGGCGGGTTGACACAACAACGCAAGCAGTTTTCCCGACTCACCACACGCGGCAGTCGTCTGGTCCATGATCCCGCACGGTGCTCCAGCTATCACGTTCTCGACTTTCTGACAAAGAAATGCGAGCTCCCTGGGCGACACGTTAATTCCGTACGCCGCGCATACCGCCTGCATCGTGGCGACTTCAAGCGCAGCCGAGGAGCTGACGCCCTTCCCCTCAGGAACTGTCGAGTGAATTAAAATACGCGCGCCGCGATCAAAGCTTGTTCCTTTCTCTCGCATTAGCACGATGAAGGAGCCGGCGACGTACGCAGCCCAACGTTGATTGGGATCACGAGTGAAGATGTCGTGGGCGGCAGAATAGGTTATAGGGGTTCTTCGCGTACCAAAACCAGCTAAGGGTATTTCAAAGATCCTGAACTCTTCCCGCGGTTGTTCTGAAAAGCTGATAACTCGAAGGTCTGGCGTCTCAGTTAATTGAAGTGCTACATGGGTCGCGGCAGCGATGGGCATCTCGAGCACCATTGAGCCGGAATAATCTGCGAAGCCGCCCATCAAATCGAGGCGTCCCGGTGCCCGCGTTACAATGACTTCACCAGCACTGAAGAAAGACTTCAGCTGTGAAGATGGGCCGTGTCGCAACTCCCTGAGCAGTTCGATAAATGTTTCCGTGTCAGGCAGCCACTCATTTGGATGACGGGTGATCCGATACGTTGAGTCAGCTCCCAGAACCATGATCAGTGAATCAAATTCCGCCGAACCAGAGCTTGCCGTAACAATGGCTCTATTTGCTGTCTGATATTCGAATTGGCGTAACCAACCCAAGCCACGTTTCCATCGACCGTCAGCGGTGCATGGAGTGGCTTTCCTTGAATATTAACCACGTGAACACCCGCCTCCCGAGCTATCAACTCTGTGCAGAGATCGTAAGGATGACAACAAATGCCGAGAGGCAATCCCCGTTCGTGTAGGACGTTTTTCATTAACGGCCGCAGATCCGCAATGAAGCGATCGTGACCACTCATCAACTCATATAACTGTCCTCCGCTGGACGCATATTGATCCTCAAAGCAAAGAGCCTTACCGACAGGTGTAGGCCCCAAGGCTCCAGTAACGATCTCTTCATCGATGGCCGCAAGTTCATCGCGTGCACCAGGGAAAAATCTCACGATACCCGCATAACCATGCTCAATCGACGCGGCGCGCGAAGGTGATAGTCTGACTGGCATTCGCTTGCCTGTGATTCGATCAAAGCGTTCAGCCGTCGCGCCATATCCTCGAATGGCCCACGCGCAATCAGACAAGTGCTGTTTGACAAGCGGGATTTCAGTCTGGACGGCCAGCTCGATATCGGAGAGTCGTGTTTCTGATCCGCGGTTTGGTGCCACGCCTGTTAAGATCCACCCGCTGCGCTTCTGATACATCAGGCCACGGGTGCCGTCTATTGGATCAACGATAATTCGCCAGCGAGCCTCTGACTCGGACCGTCCAACCGGCAGCACGACTTCTCCGTGGCTTAGTCCTTCTCCGATCAGGACGACCGGAACTAAACGCGCTATCTCTTTATCGAATAGATCGATGAGCAGCTGCTCGCTTATTCGATCAACCGCAAAGATCGTGTCGCCGGCTTCGTCAGATATGACGGCAGCTAGATTTTCTATTGCTGAACGTTCCGACGCGTCGACTACAGCATCACGAATTGTCTCGTGCAACCCTCTTATCAGCCCGAGCAGATGTTGCAGATCGGCCAACGACGAATTGGATTGACCGCCGTGCATCGACGCCGAAGCCTCATTGTCTTGTTCGTCCATCAATGTCCGTCAATCCGGCCGGAAGGTTCTAACTCTCGCTTGCCATCACTTCCTGCACTCTGACGATGCGCCGCCGATTGCGTCGTGCGGTGAAGAATTGATCTGCCATGACGCCGACGAGTATTACCGCTCCCATGACAGCAAAATCCAACGAGCTTGGTATCTCGAGAAGATTGACGAGGTTCTTCAAAACCTGAAGCAGCGCGGCGCCGATGACAATACCTACGACAGAACCTTCACCACCGCGAAGGCTACAGCCCCCCAACACCGCGGCGGCGATTCCGTAAAGTTCATATGCGTTTCCATGGTTCGCCGGAGACACTGAGTTTGTGTAAAAGGCAAATATGATCCCGGAGATTGCGGTCAACAAACCCGACGTAACATATGCGGCCGTAATTATGCGCCGAGTATTAATTCCAGCATAACGAGCGGCCTCTGCGTTACGACCGGTGGCGAAAAGGTATCGACCATACACCGAGCGGTGAAGCAGGATGAAGACTACGATGCTAACGACCAGTAAGACCACGAAAGGCATGGGAATCCCCAGTAGATTACCGTTAGCTAACGAACGCAGCATCCCCAGACCTTCAACTGCGCCAAATCCTTTCGTTTCGTCGTGAGTAATAAACCGCGCCAACCCTCGGTAGAAGAGTAATCCACAGAGAGTGACGATAAACGGTTGGATATTCATTCGGGTAATCAGTACACCGTGAAAAAACGACAGGCCCATCGACACGATTGCACAAATCATTACGGCGGGTATCGGGCTCACGCCTTTTTCAGTCAGGAGGATTGAGATTAATACGCCTAGTAGCGCCATCACCGAACCCACCGAAAGATCAATGCCACCGGTGATGATCACGAGCCCAAGGCCAATGCTAAAAATACCGAATGCACCGATCTGTCTGGCCAGATTCTGCAGATTGATCACCTGCAAGAAGTTCGGGTTAATAATCGCGACGATAACGCAGAGCACGATTAGGAGTATGAAGATTCCAAGTTCTTTTTTCATGCGTGTCTCCCACCGTCTGTCGTACCCGTGGCTAGTCTCATTACAGCTTCTTCACTAAACTCGTGTCGGTTAAGAATGCCGGTAATTCTTCCCTCATGCATCACCGCAATGCGATCGCTGATGCCCAAGACTTCTTCCATTTCGCTGCTGATGGCGATGATTGAGACACCTTCCCTTGCCAGATCGCGGATGAGCGTATAAATCTCAGACTTTGCTCCAACATCGATTCCGCGCGTAGGCTCGTCAAAAATCAATACCTTCGGCGAGAGGGCCAGCCATTTCGCCAACACAACTTTCTGCTGATTGCCGCCGCTCAGGTTTGCCGCCCGCACATCTGGTGAAGGCGCCTTAATATTGATGGATCGGCACATCTCAGTGGCTTTGGCTTTTTCAGCCGCGAAGTCGACTAGTCCAGCCGTCGCATAGTTGGCCAGTCCTGGCAACGATATGTTCTCTGAGATCGTGAAATCCACGATGAGTCCGCATGAGCGGCGATCTTCGGGCACAAGATAAATACCATTTGCGATGGCGCTGTCCGGAGACTGAATGTTAAGTCGTTTCCCGCCCATCGTAATCTGACACTCCCATGACTCGTCGACGCCAAACACGGCCTGCGCCACTTCTGAACGGCCGGCGCCAACAAGACCAGCGAGGCCCATGACTTCACCTTTTGCCACGCTGAAGGAAACAGAATGTTGCGGGTATCGAGTCGTGCGCAGATTATTTACAGTGAACCAGTCACTCTTGTCTTGGACTTGTCCTTCGTGCGCAACAAAAAAGTCTTGCAGATCTCGCCCAACCATCATGCGCACCATCCGCTCACGTGTTAAGTCAGCGCGGTCGAGCGTGCCTGCGTTTCGTCCGTCACGCAATACCACCGCGCGATCTGCAATCTTTTCGACTTCGTCAAGTCGGTGCGAGATATAGATAATGCTGACACCATGGGCCTTGAGATCTGTAACGATCTCAAGAAGCCGTTGAGTCTCACTGAGAGTGAGACTTGAAGTTGGTTCATCCATTATTAGAATTCGCGCGCCGGCGCCGATGCTGCGCGCGATTTCGACGAGTTGCTGTTGAGCTATGGATAATTTGCTGACCGGCGTTTTGCTTGAGAGCTTGAGTCCAAGTTTATTCAACAACTGATCGGCATTCGCATAGAGTCGTTTACGATCAATCAGTCTTAGCCAACCGCCTTTTGTTGGTTCGCGCCGGAGGAAAATGTTCGCAGCGACATCCAAATTGTCGAGGACGCTAAGCTCCTGGTGAATAAACTCAATACCGAAATGGCTGGCGACTAATGGAGAAGAGACCTCAACCTGCGTACCTTCTAATGTGATCGTACCGGAGTCGCGAGCAATCACTCCTCCAAGAATTTTCATCAGAGTGGATTTGCCGGCTCCATTTTCTCCAAGGAGGGCAACAACTTCAGCGGGGTACACGTCGAGATTTACGTTGTCGAGTGCAACCACACCGGGGAATCTTTTGTTAATTCCTTCTAGACGCAGGATAGCGGGGTTCATATTCACCTGATATCTGCCAGGGAATAAAAAGTTGATCGTAAAGCCGGGTAGAGTGCTCGGTATTGTTCATGCAGCGTGTCGTAACGCTGAATGTTTTCGACCTTAGGTCCAACAGAGTCACTAACTGAAATGGTTTGTGAACAAGCGCTGTCTACACTTGGCCAAACACCACCACCAACGCCAGCAAGCAAGGCCGCACCGAATGCGGCTCCCTCCGTCGTATTTACAGTTACCAGTTCAACCGCCAGCGTGTCAGCCAGTATCTGTCGCCATACGGCACTCTTCGCACCGCCTCCCGAAACCCGTACCTGTTCAACTGCGCTGAGCCCCGCGTCGCGCAACAACTGAAAAATATCCTTCAGTCCAAACGCAACACCTTCAAGTATCGCGCGAGTCATGTGTGCGCGACTGTGACGGACCGTAAGCCCCACCCACGCGCCACGCGCCAGTGGATCCGGATACGGGGTTCGCTCTCCGCTGAGATAAGGCAAGAAGAGCAGACCTTCACTCCCAGGTGAAATCTCGCCTGCTTCGCCAACTAGTTCTTCAAAACTGCTGTTGCAGGCTATGGCGTCTCGATACCACTGAAGACTACCGGCAGCGCTTAGCATTACTCCCATCAAATGCCAACGGTTTGCGACTGCGTGACAAAAGGCATGAAGACGTCCTTTTGGTTCGATCAAGGGCAACTCGGTCGCTGCAAATACAACCCCCGAAGTGCCGAGCGTCACAGCGAGCGTCCCCGAATGCACGACGCCTACGCCGACGGCTTGCGCTGCCTGATCGCCTCCACCGGCCACCACTGGCGTACCCGCTCGCAAACCTGTCACTTCACCCGCGTCACTGCTCACCTCGCTGGTGATTTGATCACCTTCAAAAGTCGACGGCAACCAATCACGTGGAATATTGAGCGCATCCAGTATGTCAGCAGACCAATCACGCCGCTTGAGATCGAAGAGCATAGTGCCCGAGGCATCGGCTTTGTCCATTGCGAGTTGGCCCGTCAGTTTGTAGCGAATGTAATCTTTCGGAAGGAGCACATGACGGATCCGACGATGAATCTCCGGTTCGTGCTTCTGCACCCATAAGATTTTCGGAGCCGTAAAACCTGTAAGTGCGTCATTGCCGGTGAGCTGAATGAGGCGGTTTTCGCCGACACGATCCCGAATCTCCTGACACTCAGGTCCACACCGCTGATCATTCCAAAGAATTGCCGGTCTGAGAACCTTCTTTTCGGCATCAAGCAATACCAAGCCATGCATCTGGCCGGTTAAGCCAATCGCGATGATCGCTTCGCCCGAAACTTTTGCTTCTCTAATTGCCTGGCGAATGCTGGCAACAGTCGCGTTCCACCAGTCATGCGGGTCTTGCTCAGACCAGAGAGGTTGAGGAGTGGAGAGTTTTAATGGCGTCGTTGCACTGATGATAACCTGACCTTCATCATCGATAAGAAGCGCTTTGGCGCCTGTCGTTGAGAGGTCTATTCCAAGTAGCAGTTTCATGCTTGAGATCTAATATGTCGTTTCGATCTAGCTACGGCCACGAAGCTGATTGATCTTTTTAATGAATTCCTCAACGCCTTCCTTCCGCACGGCTATGGTCGGTATGAAAATTTGTTTATTGGCCGGAATCGATGAGCGATCACCCTCAAGAATTCTCTCCATCATCTTCACCGACTGGTAGCCAAATTCAAATGGCTGCTGTACGACGGTAGCGTAAATCGAACCATCCTTGATGCCGATGAGCGTCTCGTCATCTTCGTCAAAGCAGATAATCTTTACTTTGCCGATTTTTCCAGCATCGCGAACCGCACCGAGAATTGCTGGTCCATTGTAGGCCCACAATCCAACCATTCCGGCAATATCAGGCACATTAACGAGTGTGTCCGCAGCGTTCGACTTCGCTTTTACGCGATCCGTATTGTCGGTACGTATGTCAAGAATCTGTACGTTGGAACCCTGTAACGCTTCCTTTAACCCCTGATAACGCTGCTGTGCATTAGCTGCGTCAAGCAATCCAACGAACACCATTATCTTCCCGCCGTCGGGAAGAGCCTCTTTAACGAGCTCCCCCGCCTGGCGTCCTGCGGAAACGTTGTCAGTTCCGATGTAACAAGCCCGATTGCTGTTTGGAGCGTCACTGTCCTGTGTAATAACAAGCGTCTGCCCGGCTGCCCGATTAAGTAACGGCGTTTGATTCACCGGATCCACTGGGCTGATCGCGATGCCCTCGATTCTGTTCGACAGCAAATCATCTACAATGCGCTGCTGTTCGGCCGGACTACCGTCGGAGTCGATCCGGAAATCGACGGTGACGTTCGCCAGTTCGTTATCGGCCTTCTCCGTACCTTTCTTTGCTATCGCCCAAAAATCAGACGCATTGTTTGTTACAAATGCGACCTTATGAGTTTTGCCGCCCGGTCCACTGGCCTGCTTCGTACATGCTGTCAAACAACCAATTAGAAACAAAACAACAACAGTGAACACGTAAACGTGCTGTAGATGGGTTTTCGCCATATTCAATTTGATCCTCGGGATTCAAGGTTAGGCGCCAGAATATATCTCCGGCTTGATTGAATTTCCAGACTCAATCGGCCAAAACTTAGATAGACCAATAAATACCGGAATTTAATGGACATTATCCTTGCCCCGTCTGCTCAATCTGTTTGTAATGAATCTCCGGCAATTGCTGTAACTCCGCCGCTTTCTCTTCGGGAGCGGTGTCGCTGAGAAAGTTACCACCACCAATCTCCGGACCAGCCAAGTATTTCAAAAGGTTTGGCCTGCGCAGCGGCGGATGAATTTCGACATGAAAATGGAATCCGCGGCTCGCGCGTATCGACTGATGAAGCGTGAGTACGTATGGGAAGCTAATTCGCCACAAGTTATCGAGCTTCACGAGAACCGTTTTCAGCGCGGATGCAAAATCGGTTAGTTCTGCTAGGTTTAAAGTGGCGATGTTCGCATGAGATTCTTTTGGGGCCACGAAAACCTCATAGGCATAACGAGCGAAGTAAGGGAGAAACGCGATCGACGAATTGTTGTTGCAGATAATTCGACGCCCATCTTCTTCTTCAGCCCGAATAATGTCCTGAAAAAGAATTCTTCCGGTGTCCTCCAGATGACGATGCGAAACAGCTGTTTCAGTTTCCATGGTCTTGAAGACGAAATTGGTCGCGTAGATCTGGCAATGTGGGTGAGGATTAGAAACGCCGACGGCTTCACCCTTATTTTCAAAAATCAGTATGTCCTGGATCTCCGCGTTGCTGGACAACTCAACGTACTGCTCTTGCCACGCGCGCAAAAGATCTCGAATCTCTGAAACGTTCAGTTCCGCTAGAGTTAGATTGTGACGAGGAGTGTAACAAACAACGCGAGCAATTCCGCGTGCCGGCCGATTCCGGTAAAACCCGATTGGCTGCTTTAGTTTCTCAGGTGCTTCAGAACCAACACACGGATGGTCGTTGTCAAAGGCAAAGACACCGGAATAGTTCGGATTAGTTTGACCGCTGACACGACTATTGCCGGGACACAAGTAACATCCGGGATCGTAGTCCGGAAGTTTAGCTGCGGGTCGTTGAACTGTCTCCCCTTCCCAGGGACGTTCTTGACGATGCGCGGCGACTATCACCCATTCCTGCCGCAAAGGATGCCAGCGCTCTTCCCAGGTCATGCGTGTGTTTATCGGACTAGGATTGTCTTTGAAAATTTGCATAAATTAAAATCGGCCTGTTGACGCACCTCTGACACCACCCTAGAATCATTCACTCCCCAAACTCCGAATATTGGAATTAGTAAATCATTCCGCGAAATAGAACCAATCGTCACGCATCAATGTCAATGCTCTCCCGGATACTTTTGGCGGACTCGTTGAATCAGAGTTCTACACTGATTCAGACGACGGGCGGAAGGAACACCCAATGATCGGTCAGGTACTCGGTCATTATCGTGTCGTGGCGAAGATCGGTGAAGGGGGAATGGGAGTCGTCTATCGCGGTCACGATGAGGTGTTGGACCGCGATGTTGCACTGAAGGTAGTAAAGAAAGACGCTGGTCTCGACCCGACCTCAGGCAAAAATTTACTGAACGAAGCTCGTGCTTCTTCCTCACTAGCTCATCCCAACATATGCACTATCTACGAAGTCGGCGAGACCAATGGCGAACTTTACATTGCGATGGAGTTGGTTGAGGGAAAGTCTTTGCGTTCTCTTATTGGAACTGCGGGACTGCCTGCTGAGTCAGTTCTCCGGTACGGGGTCCAAATTGCCAGCGCACTCGTTCGCGCTCATGACAAGGGAATCGTTCATCGAGATCTAAAGAGCGCAAATATCGTTGTTACAGCAGACGGCCTCGTCAAAGTTCTAGACTTCGGCATCGCAAAGCGAATCGAAAGCGAAGCTTCTCAGGGCACCACGTTGATCTTTGATTCGCAGGAGCCCTCAACGGTTAGCGGAACGCTCACGTACATGGCGCCCGAAGTCTTGCGCGGCGAGAGCGCGGACTATCGCAGCGACTTATGGGCTCTCGGCGTTGTGCTCTACGAAGCGGCTTCAGGACAGTTGCCATTTGCCGGACGCACAGCATTTGAGATCAGTTCGGCAATTATGCGCGAAATGCCCAAACCGCTCGGTCCTCCCGTGCCGGCCGGACTATGGGCCATCATTCAACGCTGTCTCGTAAAGGAGCCGATGCAGCGGTACCGGCGTGCTGGTGAAGTTCAGGCAGCACTCGAAGCCGTTCAATCTGCTGTGATCGTTTCAAGTGATCAAGGCGGCGATCGACCCGGACCTACGACCACGGTCCTGCATGGTGTGCAGCACGTTCAGGTAAAGAAAGGTGACTTTCTTCTGCTGGTCGGAACAACGAAAGGAGCATTCATTCTTCAGTCGAACGCCCAACGCAAGCGTTGGAAAATTGGCGGTCCTTACTTTCACGGGCAGGCTGTTTACGCGATGGCCTATGACGGACGTATGGGCCAACATCGGATCTGGGCTTCAACCCAGAATATTTGGGGAACACTGCTGCGTTCTACCGACGATTTTGGGAAGAGCTGGACCAATCCTCAAGAGTCCGCTATTCGATTTCCCAGTGATAGCGGTGTTTCGCTGAAGAATATCTGGCAGATCACCCTCGGCCGACCCGATGAGCCGAACGTACTGTATTGCGGCGTGGAACCTGCTGCGCTCTTCGAGAGTCGCGACTCGGGGGATACCTGGTCGTTAGTACGCGGTCTATTTGATCATCCTCACCGACACCGCTGGATGCCAGGCAACGGAGGTCTGGCCTTACACACGATTGTCCTCGACCCAACTGAAAGCCAGCGCATGTATGTGGCAATCTCAGCCGGTGGGGTTTACCGCACGGACGATGGTGGGATTAACTGGACACCCCAAAACCAAGGCATCCGTGTAATGTTCATGCCAGTCAAGTACCCAGAGTTCGGACAATGCGTGCACAAAATTGTCATGCATCCCAATCGTCCCGAACGGCTCTTTCTGCAAAACCATTGGGGCTTGTATCGATCGGATGACCGTGGCGAAAACTGGAGTGACATTGCCAATGGCGTACCATCCGATTTCGGGTTTGCCATGATCATCCATCCCAGGAACCCGGACTGCGTATACATCGTTCCGGTCGAGTCAGACGAGTTTCGTTGCACGTGCGACGGGCGTTTGCGGATTTATCGCACGCGTAACGCCGGTGCCTCCTGGGAAGCGCTCGTGCGGGGGCTGCCACAAAAGGGAGCACATGAGACGGTTCTGCGAGACGCAATGACTGCGGATTCTAATGATCCGGTGGGAATCTACTTCGGTACTCGGAGTGGAAAGCTGTTTGGCTCGAGCGATGAAGGTCGGACCTGGCAGAAGATACTCGACGGCTTACCGCCTATTGCTTGCATAAGGAGTGCAATTGTCGAGGATACGTCGGTCGGAGCAGGGCCCAGGTTAAGCAAGACTTCGTCGGTCGCAACCTCATCCCAAACTTCATCTCGAAGGAAAACAGGCGGGACACAGAAGTCGCCCAAGACAAGAAGGTAAACCTTGCCGGTCACCATTTACATCCCGCAACCCTTGCGCCAATTCAGCGACGGTCAGAGCAAAGTTGAGATCGAAGAGTCGCCGGCAACGTTGGCAGGTGCGTTATCGGCTTTGTGGATCCTTTTTCCGGGCCTTCGAGATCGCATTGCGACGGAGCAGGGAGAGATTCGCGAACACATCAATATTTTTGTAGGCGACGAAGATGTCCGATATACCGGTGGTCTTGCGAGTCGCATTCCCGCTGGAGCTGAGATTTCGATCGTCCCATCCATTACCGGGGGCTGAGATTGTTTGTCGCTCTAGTGATGATGGTTAATTGCCCTAATCCTGGATGCAATCATGCAACAACCAATCAATCAATACGGCTTTGTTTATAGTGAGGAAGTCGTTTCACCTGACGGAGCTGTCAGAGTTATTTATGGTTACAACGACGGTGAGAAATCACCAACCACCATTGAGCCTCGTATTATCGATGTCGCCACTGGTGAGGTGTTAGTCGATCTATGGAGAGCCTGGTGTCAGGGAAGTGTTGAATTTGTGGAACCAGGGCGACTACGAATTAGAGTACATGACGCCTACTATCAGGCGCTTATCTGTGAAGCTGAGATTGATGTAAACCATAGAGTTTTTGCCTTGTCGACTAGTCCAAGGCAATACGAACCGCTCGGCACGTTCAGGGAAAGAATGCTTGAGTTGCGTAGACTGTAGATGCTGAAAGTACTTCAACGGCTTGCTGGATATGAAGCTCGGTGAATCTGACATCTCGTTTGGAAAAAATTGCGGCGGAAGTTGGGCGCACAATCGTAACCTCGAATGCATTTGCGCGTCACTTCGATTCCCAACTTACTTCCCTCGGAGAATTCAAGGTTCGAGGCTTCGCAGCGCCGCAGCTAGTGTTTGGGTTGCCTGATGAATCCCGCGATGCTTCGTAAAATTGCGACTAAAAAACCTGCGGCTGGAGAAGTCACGTTTACGCTGCATAAATTGATTAAGTTGTAAGCGGAGTCTACTTGGCATTTTTGCTCTCTACTACAACGAGCCTCGGAATCAGCGCCGGAGGTTTTATCTGTATGGACAGGGATATAAACACTGGCTTTATAACCCGTTGCTTTATCAACTCTGGAACTATCCTGATTTGGTGGGCGCGGGAAAGAAGCTTGGAACAATCCTGACGCATCGACTTTACTGCCTGGCAATTGCCATCACTTGTCTTTCGCTGGCGCACCTCCTCTTTCAACGCAAATCTACGAAAGGCCTTCGGGTTGATAATCGTCTTAGGGGCCCAGGTTGGGCAATCTCGGTAGCACTCGTTTGAACCGCAGACCCCTACCGTATCAACACCGTTACCGGGACATATGACGTTTCTCAACCTGCTCTAGTCAAAGATGACGCTATCTTGTCCTTATATAGATAGCGTTACGGCCCGTAGTGTGAGTCAAGTGGTAAAATGACGACAAATTTCACACACTTACGCAGGTAGAGTCGGGAGAGCAAAAGTGAAGTTACTATCCATTGAAACCACCCCAAATCCAAACAGCATGAAGTTGAATTTGGATGAGAGGCTCGCCAAAGGCATCGCGATTACATATACCCACGAAAATAGAGGAGATTGCCCAGCCTACATCGAAAAGATCCTGGCGATACCGGGGGTCAGTAGTGTCTTCCGTGTCGAAGACTTTATGGCTATCCAGCGAAAACCCACTGCTGGATGGGAGGACATCTTGTCTCAGGCCCGCGCCGTACTCAAATACGCCAGTTTGAACAACGCGAAGCCAGAACCAAAGGAAACGCCCGATAACAAATGGTGCGAGGTAACGGTAGCGGTACAGTATTTTCGAGATCTTCCAATGTTAGTAAAAGTGTCTTCTGGTAGTGAAACAACTCGCTTGCCGTTACCCGAGAGATTCGGTAAGGCTATTGAGCGAGCAATGGGGGCATCGGAAAACATGCTGATGGAGCGAAAGTGGAAAGACGAAGGTCTGCGTTACGGGGATCTGCGCAACGTCGGCGAGGCGGTGGTGCGCGAGATTTCAGCCGTGTACGATGAAAAGAAGTTAAAAGAATTGGTTGAGAGGGCCTATCACCCTGACTTACATGAAAAGGTTGAGTCGAGTCGCGAAGATCTGGTGCAGGCCTTTGAATCGCCCAATTGGGAAGAGCGGTTTGCCGCGCTAAAGGAATTGGGCAGAAATGCAACAGCTCAGATAGATTCTCAAGCTTTGTCACTGATTATTAGAGCTACCAAAGATCCAAAGATGTCGATTCGCCGCTTAGCAGTGGTTCTTCTTGGGTTGATAAAAACTCCTGAGGTCTTAGCTCCACTCTGTGAGGCTCTGAAAGACGAAGCAGTTGGGGTGCGACGATCGGCAGGCGATGCATTAACGGACTTAGGAGATTCACGGGCGATTGGCCCGATGGTTGAGACATTAAAAGATCCGAACAAACTTGTTCGTTGGCGTGCCAGTCGATTTCTTTATGAGTTAGGCGACAAAAGCGTTCTGCCCGCACTCAGAGAGGCCCAAGATGATGGCGAGTTTGAAATATCGATGCAAATCCGACAGGCCATCGAACGGATAGAGAGCGGCAAGGTTGGCCAGGGATCTGTTTGGAGACAAATGACCCAAGGGATTAACTAGCGGACTGTAACAGTTGATTTGACTGATTGAGTACACAAACTAATGGTCCAGTCGAAAATCGAAATCTTCACCGCAATGCTCGCCGGGCAATGAGACTCGATCCAGCATAACGGCTCCTGAAAAGTACGCTCGCGACAGCGTTGAGGTGAGAACAGTTGAGTTCGTGAAGGACTTTCGAGCTATCACTTGAGCGCATGAGAGTGAATGTGGTCGTCAAGGGGCAAGACGACCACGATTCCTCCCATCGACTGATGCTAAATCAATCTTCCCCTGTGAAGCGTGTACCGACGGAGTTGACGCATCTGCTCACGATGAGCTCCGCAGAAGCGTTGTAGATTCTGGCGACCGCTGTACTGGTGAGCGTGTCGTCCAAATTGTGTTCGACGTCCGCATGGACAACTATCCTTCCATTGGATGTACCGTCAGCGTTGTATTGAAATATCTTGAACGCCAAAACTGGAGAAGCAGGCAATTAGGTTTCCTACTGCCCACTACCTCTACTGAGAACTGTCTGCTTCCTGACCATTCATCCTTCATCCCTCATCCTCAAAACCAGCCCCGCAAGCGCTTTTATTCCATTGAAAAGCGGGTCGAGACACTCGTGGCACATCCGCTTGAAATGACATTTCCGGCTGCGTCAAGGACGTCATTTGTTGCGGTTGAAGTGTAATTATCACCCGTCTCGTCGAGTGTGATGGCCGCCCTTACTACCCCGCTTCCGACAAACACGCCCGCCGCATCGAATCGCATGAACCGGAGGGCATAGGAATACTCGTTCCAGCCCTGCTCGCGTTTCCAAATTCCGTTACCGGGACTTCGCAATATACTGGGGCCGATAGTTTCTAATAGCGTTCCGCCCTTTGCGAATGTGTTCTGACTATTGCCTGGCGCAGCTAGCGGCTCGCCGGTGTCACAGTTTCTGCGAGTGACATGCGTGACCCACACGCCGACAAGACTTGGCTCATGGCCTTCGTCACTTTGGCCCAAAACCGAAATTTGCTGCCCGCCGACCAGCACCAATAGTGCCAATGCTGTTCCTCCGATCGATTTTAAGAATGTGGTTTTCATTTTTTTCTCCTCTGCTTTCGAAATTTCGGCGCCTTTTTGTATTCTTTGCGGCCGATGGGTGGGATAATGCTGGGACACAAGTCTGAAAGTCTTTCTGTTTAGCCTGAAATTTATGGATTTTTCTGAAGTCGATGAAATTCCAAGCAGAATCAATAGCTTACGAGTTTGATAATTTTCGAATCGATTCGGGAAAGAGACTGCTTTCGAACGGCGGTCCCGAGCCGATACCGCTTACACCGAAAATATTCGACACCCTTTTGTACCTGGTCTGCCACCACGGCACGGTAATCGACAAGGACGAACTGATGTCTGCCATCTGGCCAGACACGATCGTCGAAGAAAATAACCTAAACAAAAATATCTCGGTTCTGCGTCACGTTTTGGGCGAGAACCCGGGCGAAAATCGTTATATCGTCACGGTTCCGGGAAAGGGATATAAATTCGTCGCATCAGTTGTTGAAAGTTCGGCGAACGGAATTAAGTTTGTGGACATTACCCATGCGGACATCACCCCGCTGCGTTCCGGCCCGACAAGAGCAACAGCGCGGTCAAAGAAATCCGCTTTCGCTGCAGGCGGATTGATAACCGCGGTCGCGATCGCCGTTGTTGCATTCGGCTACTCGTATTTCAACAGCCGGCGTCAGATCGATTCGATCGCCGTGATGCCTTTTGTCAACGAAAACGGCGACGCCGAACTCGAGTATCTTTCGGACGGGATGGCCGAAACGCTGATCAACAGGTTGTCGCAATTGCCTAAACTGAAGGTTAAAGCGTGGAGTTCGGTGTTCCATTACAAAGGCAAAGACACCGCGGCGATAGGCAGAGAATTACACGTACAGGCAATATTAAACGGCCGCCTTGTCCAACGTGGTGATGATTTGACGCTGTATCTGGAATTGGTTGACGCGCAAACGGGTAATCGAATATGGGGTAGCCAATACATTCGAAAACAAACAGATATCATCGTCCTGCAAAACGAGATCGCCCGCAATGTCGTGGACAAACTTAAAATAGAACTTTCCGGAGCGGACGAAAAGAAACTAGCCAAGAACTACACCGAAAACGTCGAGGCATATCAGCTTTTTCAAAGGGGACGATTCTACTGGCGCAAACTAACCCGGCCGGATATCGAAAAAGGCATTGTGTGCATGCAGCGGGCAATAGATACCGATCCGTCCTATGCCCTTGCATACGCTGGGCTCGCCGAGGCGTACGGCGCCCTTGCCATGGCCGTCGAAATACCTCCAAGTGAGGGTTGGCCGAAAGCGAAAGCAGCGGCTGAGAAGGCCATCGAAATTGACGATGATCTCGCCGAAGCGCACAGGTCTTTAGGGTCCGCCCTTTTTTTCTACGACTGGAACTGGACTGAGGCAGAGAATCAGTTTTTACGAGCTTTGGAACTCGATCCGAACAGTTCGATGACTCACTTCGGCTATGCCGATTTCCTTTTCAGGATGGGGCGAAGCGAGGAAGCACGGCCCAAAATAAAACGTGCGAGAGAGATCGAACCGCTTTCTCCATTTCTCAACGCCTTTGAAGCATGGTTCCTTATTGGCCCTGATCCCGATAAGGCACTGGATAGAGTGCGGTTCGCGATAGACCTCGATCCGGATTTTTACTTTGCGCATGTGATCGCAGCCGGCGTTTATAAAAGGAAAAAAATGTATCCCGAATCTATCGCCGAATCGCGACGGGCGAAAGAACTTTCGCGCGACCAAACATGGTCAGACGTCGGGCTCGCCGGCACCCTGGCAGATACCGGCAAGCTCGACGAAGCGCGCGCGATCCTTGACGAAATGCTGAGGCTTTCGGAGTCGCGTTTCGTTCCACCCTTTAATATCGCACTCGTTTACAACGCACTCGGTGAGACGGACCAGGCCCTAGCCTGGCTGGAAAAAGGTTATAAAAAACGTGACCCAAGAATGACTTTTTTGAAGACCGACGGGAGATTGAATAATCTCCGCGAGGATCCGCGCTTTCAGGACCTTATGCGCCGTGTCGGTTTTTAGCTGGCGCTAAATAACGCAACCGTTTGATATTCAACCCGTGTGTACGAACTGGATCTGATCTGACAGCTCGATTCCTGTCGGGAGGAACCTATCATGAA
>DATBSH010000121.1:0-10148 GCA_036559885.1 Pyrinomonadaceae bacterium | reverse complement strand
GATTTCGCCGTGGCTTTGATGAGAAATTCTTACTCATACCGATCCTGTTGTTTTCCCTTCTCGCGCTTCACGCAAGAATGAATATTGGGTTGCGGCATATTCTGGCCATTTATCCGTTTCTGTTTGTATGGCTTGGTGGGAACATTGCGACCCTTTGGGCTAGCCAATCGACTGTGACGAGGTGCGGTGTGTTGGTTCTCGGAATTTGGCTGACGGCCTCGACTCTGAAATCGTATCCGGATTTTCTCGCGTACTTCAATGAAACGATTAAGCCTCGTGCGGCTCACGAGATCCTCGTCGACTCAAACTTGGATTGGGGGCAGGATCTCAAAGGTCTGAAACTATGGATGGATCGAAACGGAGTGCGCAAAATCCCGTTGGCTTACTTCGGCACTGCAGATCCGGCCTATTACGGCATCAATGCAGTCTATAGACCTGGAACATGGTCGACGGTCCTTTCAAACCAAGGCAACGACGACGAGACCCTGATTGCGCCGTACATCGCGATCAGCGCGACGCACTTAGTTGGGGTTTATTTGGGACCGAGTAATCCTTACGCGAAGTTCTTGCTACAAAAACCAGTGGTGATTATAGGTGGCTCAATTCTAATCTATCGGACGGACTAAGGAATTCGAAAATGATTCATTTTGTCTCTCAGGAATTCGAGTCCTCCATCTTCTTTCGCTATGACGGTCGGGATTGGAGCAAACCAGAAACTGTAACGACCATGTGAGAGGCGTGACTGGGGCTGATCCATTTATTGACAGGCTAGGCATAAGGCATCAAATGGCCTACAATAGTCAAATTCGGGAGGACCGTCATATGAAACAGATTGTTGGCACGGTTTCCGTCACGGCAATCTTAATTTTTTCCGCAACACTAGTTTTTGCCCAAGCCTTTGGCGAGTATGGGCGAGCGGTCGGAAGCGTTCCCCACGGTACGGGGATCACCGGTTCACGGACACCGGGTGGTGTGACGCAGGGAAATGCGGGCACCGGCGGAATCGGTGACGTCGGTGGGCGGGCGCTGCCAATTCGCTTGGTCGTTGGCACCAAGGACGCCGGCCTTTACCCGCGGCAGGATGAGGAGTCAGAAAAGCTATTCAAGCTCGCCCAAGGGGAGACACTCATCCCGATGGTCCAGAGCGCCGGCGGCAGCGAGTGGTATATGGTTAAGACTCAGAAGGGTCTTGTCGGTTGGGTCAAGGCCACCGATGTTAGAGAAGAAAAATTGAAAAAGTAGTGCTAACAAGAGACCATTTCATACTCGGGCGGCCGATGAGATCACTTAGGTCTCAATACCAGGCAAATCTGTCTTGCCCATCTTGGACGCGACGAAGCAGGCTGTTTCGCCCCCATAGTCAATCGCCTCTACAATCCTAGTTTTCTCCAAAAATCTTTCTAAAGGCTTCAATCGCGTCAGTGCGTGGGGTTCCTGACGATGGCATCGAAGATGCTCCACAGAAGTCCCCATGACGTTCCGCCTAAAATCGAAGAAAATCCTAATTTCTGATGTTCCTCCTCGACCGTTGCGGGCCCACCAGGACTTGGTGATCGCTGGCATCGGGGTTTTCTGTGCGACTGTTGTCATTGCAGCCGTTGTTTTCGTTTTCTTCGGTGCCTGATCAGCTGGGGGAGAAAGCACAGTCGTGTCTAGCCTTGAAGTGAAACGCGTAGTCAGGGTTTTTTCACTCGCGATCTTATTACTCCTGCTTGCTTGAATCCGCATAGCAACGCATACCCAATTTCGTTGTATTGCATTCTGGTAGCGCGCATGTGCCTGCTCGGTGGAGCAGGCTAGCAGTTCTCTAGTAGCGCGCTATTATTTTAGGTCTTATCTTTGTCGGGACACTATCGAAAAATGCATTGACGCCACAGCGATTTTTGGGCTAAAAGAAAAACGTGGTGCGATATGGATCGCACCACGTCGGAAATATGGATGGACCGCGTCGCTAAGGTATGATCGTCGTCCCAGTGACAAAATTCGTTGAAGTTTAGCCGTTTCATTACTTCATCCAGCGCTATGGTGCGGAAATTGATGTCCCATCTCGAGCAGACATCGAAGCGAGCGATTGCCGCATTCGCTGTTTTCTTAGTCATTCTCATCGGTGTCGTCGACTTCGCCACTGGGCTGGAACTACATTTGATGTTTTTTTACCTCCTTCCCATTGCGCTGGTGAGTTGGTTTGTCAATCGAAGAACGGGAATTTTTGATTGCTGCGCTGTGCGCGTTGACGTGGCTCTCGGCGAATCATGTAGGGGGCCATCGATATTCCTCGGATTTAATTACGCTTTGGAATTTTTCGATGCGCGCGGCGGTTTCCATAGTGATCGCTTACTCGATCTCGCAACTTAGAACGATGCTCGACCAGATTTCCGACGTGGCGAACCGCGACTTACCGACTTGCCCAACGGTCGGGCTTTTTACAATCTCACAGGGCATGAAATGGAACGCGCATTCGGTTTAGAGCCTATGGCTTTGGCATTCGTTGATGTCGAAGGTCTTAAGTGGATCAATCATCGATTCGGATACGCGACCGGTGATCAGATGTTGTGCACGATCGCTCACGCTATTCGAGAGAGCGTGGCGCGGCCCGAACTCATCGGCCGCATTGGTGGGACGTCGTGCGCAATTTTACTGCCCAATGCCGGGTCCGAAGAAGCACGGTTTGTTCTGGAGAAAATACAGAGTAAAATTGAAGGACCAACGAAAGCGCTATGCGCAGCCAGTAACCTTTTTCATTAGCGCGATTGCGTGTACGAAGGCACCTCGAAATATTGCCGAGCTCATGCATGAAGCCGAATTGCTCATGATTCGAATGAAGAACGGGAGTCGCGATGCACTAGAAATTGCCCTTGTCGATTCTTCGCCCGCTCTAAATTAGCGTCGAACACCAGCGCCGCGACAACCGCCGAAATGGCGGTTAATTATCAATAGGAAGATAGGATCGCAGTCTTTTCGTTGGACTAACGCACGAAAGGTTACGCTACTTTCAGGCGTTTCAATACAGAGTCGTTGCCGATTACGTGAAACTCCATGTAGTCGATCAATCGGCGGGCGATGAAAAAATAGCGCTGCAATTCTTGCGAAGAAGTCTCTCCGGAAGGTGGTTGGGACACAGCATTTTTGGTTGATCGATAGGACTCCACTTCTTGAACCAGACCTTTCAAAGCGGGCGGTAACACATCCCACACACCCGTTGTCTGACAGATCGAAACCAATTTACTATGATCGTGTTCGGTTGGCAGGCTTCCGTGGTTCTCGATCAGTGCCGCCTTAATCGCCTTTTCCACCGCTTCGGCCAGTTTAGCGAAGTCATCTGGTCCGAAATCATCGCCGGCGATATCCGGGAAAGACTTTATCTTGTCTCGCGCCTCGCGCAACCACGGCTCGGCGTAAAAACCCATTCATGTCCCCCTGATGAATATTACCCCGTTGCTCATATGATAAGGTCAGGCAGCGATTTTAGCAAGATGTTTTAATTGGTTGATGGCGGCCATCGGTGGCGCCCTATGTGCAACTAAAGCAATGTCAGAGTAGACGGGTGCGTTCGTTCGAACGCGCAGGCTGAGCTGCCGGGACCAATATACCATCTTCCTGCGCATGCCCCTGCAAAAAAACCCCGGCGAATGCCGGGGGCTAGCAAGATGAGTCAAATTTGCAGCGCTGGGTAATGCTTACGCCGCGGAACGGGAGCGCGCCGCCTCAACCAGGGGGCGGTACTTTTCGTTGAGCTTCATCCAGTGCGCCGCTCGGCGTTTTGCTTTCGCGAGCTCGGCTTCAGGAAAAGTAACGAATGGAATACGAGTCGGGCCAACCTTGCAATAATCGGTGAACTCTGCGGGACGTTTATTGCCGGCACCGGGCACCGGTCTACCACCGCCGCCGTCGCCGATAAGATCGTCAATCACTTCGATCGCCTTTTGAGTCTCCCCGCGCTTCATGAGGTCGACCAGATAGAGAACGGGCCATGGTCCCATCCAAACTTCCGTCGACCAGCAGCCGGCGGCGCCCATCTCATAATAAGGATAGAACTGGGTCTGGTTCACAAAAACACTGATCTTTCCGCGGACGATCTTTTGTAGATTCATAAATGCCTGAGTCGTGCGGTGGCTATCTTTCATACCAACAATATTCGGTTTCTTCACGAGTTCCTTAAACGCCGCTACCGGAATGGTAAACTTATGATTTTCCGGATTGTGGTAAATAACGATGTTTAGGTTTGGAAACAGATCCGCGATATCATGATAAAACTTGATTGCATCTTGGACATGAAGGGTTTCGTAATAGGGCACGCCTAGCAGAACACCATCGGCGCCTAGATCTTTAACAAAATTCATCTTCTGAACAACTTCCCGCGGATTAGGACTGGTGCAACCGATGAAAAGCGGGACACGTTTTTTTACCGCCTCGACCGTAGCCACGGCCAACATCTTGAATTCGTCGAAGAGCAAGTTATAGCATTCACCATAGGTGCCCGTAGTGGCGATGTTGTTGAGGCCATCTTTAATAATCTTGTCGACACCTTCTTTGAGATTATCGACAGCAATGGTTTGCGTCGCTCTGACGTCCACGGCGTCCGGCGTCGCAAAAGCTGGCATCATTCCCAAGACCCCATTAAGTTCGCTGGCAGTTATCATGACTGGAACCCTCCCTGTGAGTATTAGGCAACTTTTCTGATTCGCTGCGCCCCCTCGCATCAGAGCGCCACCGCCTTGTTAACAGTTTCAAGAACAGGTTGTCAAATTGCTCGCGTCTCGGGTTTGGGCCCATCGGCAAATGATCCAATAAAAAGCTGGAGCCACCCGCCGGAGTCGAACCGGCGACCTACTGATTACGAAAAACAACCAGCCGACTGCGAACATCAATCAAACTGAAAAACCTCAAAGAAAACAACGCTCCTAGCTCGGTATCACGCCCGTTCTTATGGTTTAGCCGAGTTAGCGTGGAAACATTATGGAAACATTTTGATTCACGGGGGAACGATCAATCGATTACCGACACGAGGATTTTCAGTCCTGTGAGAGTACCGGGACTATGTGTCACCATCGGTCGTCAACTGAATGAATTCATACGTCTGAAGGCGCTGCGGTGTCACTCATTTTTCCGTTTCGAACACATAGAAGCAAATAGTTCTGGCAAAGTTGTAGCAAAGTAACTGCGTGAAGAGAGATCGGTGACCCCGACAGTCCTTGAACTAGGCGGGTCGGGCTAGTATTCAATCACTTTTTTCGCGTAAACTGGAAACTCTTTGATGACCCGTTCACCAAAGCCGTGGGCCACAATGACTTCGCGCACCTGATCCGGCTTAAATTTGAGGTATTGATACTTCCGCCATTCTCTCTCCATGTAATAGTTGGTGGGGTCGTCATCAGGCAGCGTGCAGTCGAAGACTTTAACGAACGCGAGAAAGTCCTTCCCAAACATCGAACACATGCGGCTGATCGCCTCCTCTGGAGATCCGGCAGGGGTCTTGAGCGTGCGTACTTTTGGTATCGACTTTCCCTCGCAGATCTGGTCTTTGGCTTGTGCAAACGATTTGAACGTTTGCTCTAAATCTTCGATTAAATGCATCCCGTAAGGTGATGGTTGGGAGCGATCTTCAGGAGTGAAGGGAACGTACATCACCGGCCTCGCTCCGTAGTAAATCACAACGCGCTTTTCGAAACCGATACCAAACTGTCCATATTTCTTCGTGTGAATTCCGAGGTCATCGAACGGTATTTCGGCGTAACACGTAACAGTAGGGACGATCAGATCCTGACTAAATAAGCTCTTTTCCCAATTGATAACGTAGCCTGTCTTTCCCCAGCCTTCTGGATCGGTGTGGGGCCAGTACGATACGCACCCCTCCGACAAAATCGTGTGCAAGTCGTGATAGTTTTGGTCGTGATCGGTTGGATGATTTCGGCCAACGAAGTGATAGAAAATATCTGATGTGTAACGGCTTTTGTGTAGCATCGCTTGCACCTCCGAAAGGTTGATCTCCTCCGTTGCGTGTTCACGTTTCCTAGCTCGAAGGGAACGGCAGCGTCAAATACTAAATTTTCGCCGCGATATCCTCCAAATTCCCAAATTCAAAGTCGACTCCAGAGATCCACGAAAAACTGCCGGGAAGACGCGAAGACTTTCACTGTGCGGCCGGCCCGGCCCGGTCTCTTAAAAACCCAAGCCACCACCGTGAGCGAGCCGCCGCCCGTATCACCGACAAGAATGAACTGCACCGAGGATTGCAGATCCTCTTTGCGGCTGACGGTAAATGAAATAGAGAAGTGGTTGGGGTATCATGGGGTGTCCAGGGAAAAAATGGCAAAGAAAACTATTTCAGGTGAACTGTCGCGACGCTTGCGCAAGATTAAGCCGCACTTGGCGATTATTTTGACCGGCGCACTCAGAAGCATGCGAGCAACGCGCAACCCGTTGAGGTTCGCAAATGCAGCTAACGCTCTTAGGGAGCTGTTCAGGGAAATGCTCGAGACTCTCGCCCCCGACGAATGCGTGATTGATTGTCATTGGTTCGTCTCTGATCCAACTTCGAAAAATGGTGTCACGCGTAAACACCGAATTCTCTATAGCATACACGGTTATGTTGGAATTGCGTTGTTTCCAAAGAAGTTCGTTCATGAGACTGAGAATCTAGCGAAACGCATGCTTCATCAGATAGACAAACTTCAGAAGCTGACTCACATCACTGAAAAATCGCTCAGTATTCCGGCGAGCGAGTCAAAAATAGTTTTCGATTCGGTGATACGTTCTTATCTTCAATTGCTCACGACCATAAAGACCGGCAAAGAAGTTTCACGCGGCCGGCTCGCAGAAATCCTGTCGCAAAAGCTGGATGATGTATTCAATGAGGAGATTTTCGAAAACTTGAATCTACTCTCCGGCCACACATCACCACAATACACAGAGCAGGTTTTCGTGACAGACATCGATGATACCGATAAGGATGTTATTTCCTTCTCTGGCAGCGGAAGCATCCTCTGCGAGTTGCAATATGGCTCAGATGGTGACGTTCGGAGAGGCGATGGCCTGCGAACCGAAGACAGCTATCCGTTTGTATTCAGCGGTCATGCATCAACCAACCTGAAGACGGTTGAGGTTGATCCGGACTCGATTTCCATCGATACGAGTTCGTTTTATAGATGATTTAGAGGTCAATGCCCACTACGCGACTCCTACAAAGACCAATGAAACGAGAATGCAGATCCTTGTTGCAGCTGGCATCTATCCACGCGACGCGAATGAAAATCTTTTGAAAATAAAAATAGGTGACTGCGCATGACTTTCAATCTTCCCCTGCAGCAAATCAACGCGGCACAACTTGAAACCCTCAGAGCTGATAGTGTCCGAGAAGGGCGTCAACTGGATTACAAAGAGATACTCCCCGGAAATAGCGACGATGATAAGCGGGAATTCTTGAGCGACGTTACGTCCTTCGCGAACGCAGCCGGTGGTGACCTACTCTTCGGCATCCGAGAACGACGCGAGGCGGGAAGGCCAACTGGAGAAATCGAGGATATTCCAGGATTGCCAGGACTGAATGGCGATGCTGAGCAACTCCGACTTGAAGCCTTGATCCGTGATGGTGTCACGTATAAGAATCTCAGCCGGTTTTACTCACGAACGTCAGCCGGAAAATACCAACTCGATGTGCATGAAATTCGGGCAGGGTTCGTTGCAGCTGAGATGGCGTATGAGCGCCTTCGACGGCTCAGGGCAGAGCGAATTGCGAGAGTGCTTGCTCTTGATACGCCGACTCCCATTGCTGAGGGGCCGAAGCTGATTCTTCATGCTCTTCCCGTGAGCACCATCGAGGAGGTATGGCCGCGCGTTCTCGCAATCATGGTCAACCGTGAGGGAGAATACAAAATCGCGTCCGCTCTCGCACCGATCGGTGGACTCCCCGATACTTGGCGCTTTAACCTTGATGGTTTTGTGGCACATACGCTGCGGGATGACCTTAGTAGGGAGTCTTACACGCAACTGTTTCGTGACGGCGGTGTTGAGGTTGTGAGTGGACGACTGATCGTAAAGGACGAACGGCGCGGCGGCTTCTATGCTTGGGGGATGGAACAGAACGTCATCGCTGGTCTGGCCAGATATCAGAAGTTCTGGCAGGAGTTTGGTGTGACGCCGCCCGTCCTTCTCGGCATCACACTATCTGGGGTCAAGGGATGGAAGGTTCTACGAGAGGCGTACGGCTTTAGCGACGTGGACGTGGCGCTCGATAGGGACGTCGTCTCGCCCCCAGACGTTATACTTTCAGATCTCGCCAGCCCTGCAGATGTTATTTTGCATCCGTTATTCGACTTCGTTTGGAACGGCGGAGGATGGCCAGGTTCGCCGAACTATAGAGAGGGGAGACGGTTTGCACCCTCGTAATGGATCATGAGAATTGCCCATTCCTTCGGTGTACGAGACAGGCTTGATCAGGCTACCCCGTACTCGATTTCGAGTCTGCTAGCACCGGGTCCGAGCGAACGTTCATGGAACCTCTCTCTGATCAGTTGTTCAATAGTAAACGTGTAGACTGCGTTGGATAGACTAGGATTCGTACTTAGACCGGCGAAACCGGCGCATCGAAAGCAGCAAAGCCCATCAATTGTCCCGACATGCCGCCCGGGACAATCACCCGTTCCTGTTTGCAACGCCACGCCGGGGAGAACGGCTCTTTGCCCCGAAATGTCTATAGCACCGGCAGCGGTCCGCAACCCCCGCACTGATTGTGCTGAGTCTTGCGCGGTGGGAGCACTATTCGTTTGTTTAAATCATGTCAACGCCACGTGGAATGCCGCTCGACTGATCGCTACCAGCAGCAGATGCTAAGTGCCGGTACGCTCTGATCTCAAACTGCGGGAGTGGACCCCAATGCCAATAGCGCGCTGAGAATCCATACACAGGGCCTTTGACGGGTTGACCATAGAGGTGGAAAAATGCGCAGAAGTTTGCGATTGCCAAAACTAAGCGCACATTTACATCCCCCCGTCGCATCGCTGCGTCGGCCCGGGAGACTATAATTGCGCAGGAGGGAACTGGTAATGGATGACAGAATCTATAAGGGTCACAATGGCGATATAATTCTTAGCCAGACCGGAGTCACGACTAAACGTGGCGCAAAGGGTTTCTTGCTTGGAGGATTTATGCTTCGAGGCGAGAAGACCATCCCTTACTCGTCGATTGCTGCCATCCAACTAAAAAAGGCAGGTATGGCGACGGCCGGCTACATTCAGCTGACACTAATCGGTGGTCCAGAGGCCAAAGAGGGTTATCTTCAATCACTAAGTGATGAGAATACTATAGCCTTTCAATTTTGGGGCGAGAATAACAAAAGATTCGAGGAGGCAAAGCGATTCATCGAACAGCGTATGCTCGCCTCCAGAAACCCGACAATTCAACAGACAAGTAGCAGCGCTGATGAGCTGGCCAAGTTTGCGCAACTCCGCGACAAGGGTGTGATTACCGAGGAAGAATTCCAGTTAAAAAAGAAACAGATTCTCGGGCTATAGGCCCGGGACCCTTCTGTCACAATCCACTAGCGGCCCTTTTTATTTTTTGAGCTTTCTCTTCCGCTTGTTTCTTTATTTTCTCGGACTGGGCTTGTCGGGCCGACGCGCTAACCAGTCGCTCTCCTTTGAGCTTTTCTAATAGCCGCGATCTCGAATCCATACAGGATCGACAGATTTGTTATGGCGGGAGAATACAATTCAAATAATTCAGTTACAGGGTCAACGTCAGAGCTAACCGGCGCACGCCATTTTTGCACGCGTGAAATGTTGGCGTGACGCCGTAACCCAAGCGCAACACTCATCGCCAAAGGTCGGAGAGGCTCCAATGAAAGCAGCGACTAATACGTCAGACAACAGTGTGCCCGGTTTCCACAAGCCAGACGTTAAGCCTTTGATCCATCAACCTACTGAACGTATAAAATTTGTGCGGTGATTCGGTAGGATGATAGAGAGGTTACAACTGCTTCTCTTCGGTGTCCCGAATCATCTCGTCTTCGTTTTTTTGGCTACTCTCTGGCGTTGCGCGTCGCCACCCATACAGCCAGCGCACCCATGCCGAGGCCGATCGCCAAGACGAGGGCCACTGAGCGTAGCGGATCGCGCTTGACGCGATGTGCCGCATCTTCCATCAAGTCTTCA
>DATBSH010000120.1:0-6032 GCA_036559885.1 Pyrinomonadaceae bacterium | reverse complement strand
TCAGGCTGGAAGTTCAGAGTTCAGCCTCTAGGCTGCGGATTCGCTACACAAGCTAAAGCTTGAACTCTAAACTGAACCAGTGCGGGCTGCGCTGTTACCTTGACACCTCCGCGAGTGCTTTGTTACTTTTCGGGCCTCGCTCGATGCTGGTGAGAAAAAGTCAGCGCATTTGAAAAACGTTTGTAGGCGCGTAGCTCAGGGGTAGAGCACTACCTTGACACGGTAGGGGTCTGGGGTTCAAATCCCCACGCGCCTACCATTTTTATGTCAAAGCCTCTCAATGAATTAGCCACCTCGTCCAGTCCGTAAGGTTCCCGTCCGTTTTCCGATTTGGCAGACTTTTGGCAGACTCTAAAAATTCGAGACAATTTGTGAGTCTTCCAATTTCTTTTCAAAGCTAACCAACCTTCCTTACCTGGTCCAATTTCGCAGCATGTTGCTTGAGTTGTAATAGTTCTTCCTCAAGCGTCGCAACTGCCGCAACCATCGTGTCCCAGGTGGCATGCGCGTAACCTGGCGTCATGCGTGACGAAAAACCAAAGCCGGTCATTGGCGTCGAATGTCCGAGCAAGGCAGAGATCACAAAGTGATGAACGCCTCGTTCCACTAGTCGCGTCGCAAACGTATGTCTTAGATCGTACGCGCGCAGGTCTTCAATTCCAGCCCTCACGCAGGCGGCGGCAAACCCTTTCTTGATTGCTTTGACTGGTTCGCCGTCGCGGTTTGTGAACAGCCACTCACCCGTTGTCTGGTCAGCGGCTAGGACTTTGAAGACGCCTAGGGCTGTCCGATTCAATGGCAGCACTCTCGGCTTTCCATCCTTTCCCTTAGCAACCAGAACCGCTTTGGGTGGGATAAGCACATCACCTTGTTCGACTTTGCAATAACGCGCTTCATCGCCAAGGTTAACGTGTTCTTTCGTGATGGCGAGGACTTCTTTCGGAGTTCTGATGCCAGTGTTGAGAACGATGCGAGTGATCGCGGTCAAGTGTTCACCGTACTCGTTGAAGGCCGCAAAGAGCCGGTCTTCCTCGTCGGGCGCGTACTTGTTCAGCCATCGCTCGCGGTTTCGCCACGTTGGAAGTTCCTTCAACACGGCACGACTCACCAGGCGACAGGGATTGTCGTTCATGAGACGCTCTCGATTTGCCATGTTGAAGAGTTGGTTAAGCATGTTGTAGTGACGCCGCACAGTGACCGGAGAATGTGGTCTATCAAACCGCGTATCGGTCTGAAGTAGTGTGACGAGATAATTCTCGATCATGCGTGGCGTGATTTGGTTCAAGTTCTTCTTTCCGAATTCATCCAGCAACCGCTTTCCAAAACGTTCGTCGAACGACGTGGACAACGGTGTCTTGTGTTTGCGGGAATAGTCCAAATAGATTTCGTTGAAAAACTTGGCGAAGTTTTTCAGCTCGGAATCCTTAAGGATCGTTCCCATTCGGATTTCGCGTTTCAGTTCATACTCTTGCTCCCTTGCTTGCTTTTTGGAAGTGATCAAAGGCCGTCCATTCTTCCCGTTGAAGGTGAATTGGAAGAATTCTCCATCCATCCAAAACTGGGATTCGCAGATGCCCTCCCTTCCACGTTGCCTGATTGTCATACCGCTTTCTCCTTTGCAGGTGAAAAGCGGCTAGAGAAGTCAGCCAAGTTTAGGACTGTCCCGATCGCAAAGCAATATTCACGCGGCTTCATGTTTGACTACTTGGAAGTTGGAGGTGGGGCTGGCCCAGGCCAAAAGGATTTCGCGGGGAAAGACCGTTACGCCTTCCATATCAACATAGGGGATAGGGCGACGAGCCTTGCCTTTGCGAGCCAACATCACGAGCTTGCGAATGTGACTTTCTGAACATGACAAAAGCACGGCGGCTTCTTTAACGGTGACGTGTTCCTTCACTCTTATCAGTTCGAGTTGACGACGCAAGCTCGCGGAGGTTTCATCTACCGGCGGCAACGGACCAGGGTCGGGAGGGATCGCTTGAAGAACTTCACGCGTGATCGCCCTAATGTGTTCATCGAGTAATGCAACAAATTCTGTGTCCGTCATGGCAAGTCTGGGATTCAATCAACGTGCCATGAAGAGTTACTTACTGTCTTTAGGAATGATCGGTTAGAGTCTTGCGAAAAAGCAGGCGTTTGTTAGTGATGGGATGACTATCGCGAGGATTTCAAGGCCTCAAAATCAGATACCTGTGTGCAAGACACAACAGGTAGCACAACACCTTAGGAGGGCTGCCCTTGATCAATATCGAAGTCGTTCAATTCCACCCTAGATTCGTCGCCGTAGTTGAGTTGCGGCTGACTGCGTTCCTGCTCGCTCGGTTTGGAAATCCCATCATCAGCATTGACTTCGGTCGTTACTTCCTCTGCCAGCCCGTAAGAGAAGTCCTTGCCTTGGTCAAGATGTTTCTCAAGCAGTTCGGCAATCTCGTAAGCACTTTTGCCTCGCCCTGCCAGAGCAGGAGCCACTAGTGTTTCCCACAAGATATTTCTCCCAGCGTGCGCCTCTAGTAGCGTTTCCTGTATGAGTTCAAAGCCGACGCTTTGCATACGGAATGCCCTGTCCTCTCGCGCAATGAGCTTGAGAAGTAGTCCTTGGATGATCTCAAGTATTGGGATGAGGTCTGTGGCGGCCTGCGTTTCTGGCTTCGTTTCAATCTGTGCAGATTTTCGGCGGCGGGCGGCAAGCGCCTCATCAATTAGGTCCCGAATGATCGGCGCTTCCGATTTTTGGCCGAGAGAATCCATCAACTCATTGATGGCGGTCACTTGATCCATCCAGGGGTTGAAGCCATAGACTTTGGTGGTCAAAAGGGTTCGCTTTTTGGTTCTCATTGTGGGTCCCAGATGCCTCCTGCCTTCTTAAGAAATGCTGTTGCGCAAGGTCGCTGTCTTAAGACGTAAGTGATAGTGCGAGTTAGCGTTTCGGCAGTTCTTAAGATCTTAAGGATCTTAAGTTAAGAATCTTAATTCTTAAGATATTGAGCACGTGGCAGTTCCGGCTAAATCGAAACCCTTTAAATCCGCTCTATCTTGTCTGCCCTCTTAATATGTCGTCTTAAGACGTTTTTCCTCGACTTGCCCTTAGCTAAGAAGACGCGAGAAACGGACAGAAATTCCACCGGTCGCGAAAAAGCCGTAACTGAGCTTCTAGCGAAAGAGACATTCGACTAGGCTCCATCTATTCGCGTTTTGCGGTTGGAAATTGCTCTAGGGATGTTGCAGTATAGGTTTACCTCAGCACCGTCTCGACTAGCTGCGAAGGCAGCAACCGGTGTGAATTGACCTTCGAATGAATATCGCCGAATTCTTACGACAATACGAAGTTCGATCTCCCAACGTAATGTGGTTGCTTGGTGCTGGGGCATCTGCGGCGGCAGGAGTTCCAACTGCGTTTCACATGATTTGGGACTTTAAAAGAACATTGTATTGTTCCGCGCAGAAGGTCCCAATAAGCGCCTGTCCCGATTTGAGTAATCCAAGCCTACGCGCAAGACTCCAGAATTACTTCGATGCCACCGGTGATTTTCCCCCTGACGAATCGGATGATGAGTATTCACATTATTTCAGAGTCGCCTATCCGGATGAACAAGATCGACGTCGATATATTGATCGTCTACAAGCTAGCGCCAGCCCGTCGCACGGACACATTGCCTTAGCGTGCCTCCTCAAATTAGACAAGGCTCGGGTGGTGTGGACCACTAACTTCGATGGTATGGTCGAAGATTCGGCGAGTGCCGTCTTTGGAACTACTACTAAGCTGATTACATCAACCTTGGATTCAGCTCGGATAGCGATGGAAGCACTAAATGAAGGACGCTGGCCATTACTAGTTAAACTACATGGCGATTTTCGATCGAGGCTGCTTAAAAACACCTCTGAGGAACTGCAAGCTCAGGACGCACAGCTAAGAAGGGCCCTCGTCGAAGCCTGCAAGCGTTACGGTTTGGCAGTTGTTGGTTATAGCGGTCGAGATCACTCGGTCATGGATGCGCTTGAAGAGGGTCTTGATAATGGAAGCGGTTTTCCCTCAGGCCTATATTGGTTTCATCGTTCAGATAATCCCATATTACCCCGTGTAACTGATTTAGTTTCTAAAGCTCGCGCCCTTGGCATCCAGGCAGATGTCATCGAATCCGAAACCTTTGACGAGCTTTTGCCTGACGTACTGCTCCTTGTCAGAGACTTGCCCGAGGAACTCACAGAAATTCTGAATAGGCACGCTCCTAGATTAAGCGAGGCACGAATACCCCCGTTCGACGGGCGATGGCCTGTGTTGCGGATGAACGCTCTTCCGGTGCTGTCATACCCAAGTCTGTGCAGAAGGGTCGTCTGCACAATAGGAGGTGCTAAAGAGGTTAGGCAAGCGGTTGAGAAGTCCGGGGCGGACATAATTGCTGCGAGACGGCAAACCGGCGTAATCGCATTCGGCAGTGATTCAGAAGTCCGAAAGGCGTTTGACGTCTTTGACATCACACAATTTGACGTACATTCGATAGAGGCTCGAAGGCTGCGTCACGAATCGGCCGAACTTGGTCTACTATATGACGCTTTATATCGGGCGATTAAGAGGCAAAGACCACTTAAGGTTGAACGGCGAGGCGGTCATTACATCGTCGTTGTTGATGAAGATCGGACGGATGACAAGTTATTTGATTCTCTTCGCAAATCAGTCACCGTGCTGACTGGCACAGTTCCAGATACATCCTTGAAATGGGCGGAAGCTGCGTGGGTCACGTTTGAGTATTGGTTGGGTCAGCTGTGGCTTTTATTTGAACCAACAATCTGGGTTGAGCGCACTACAGATGATGAGATGCATCGTAAATCGCGCGAATTTATTCGAGCGCGTGTCGCAGGGAGATTTAACCCAAAATGGAACGAGATGCTACAAGCTTGGTCTGAAATTATTACAGATGGCGAGCAGGAATCTGAGATAAGGGCGTTTGGAATTGCGGATGGAGTTGATGCCGTGTTCAAGCTTTCGTCAATCACTGGTTTTAGCAAGCGAGAAACTGGACAATGACTTGGAAAGACTCACGATTACCAGCACACTCCTGGTGGCCGGAACCAGAGTTGGCCTTTCACCCAAGCAGGAGGGAAGATCGAACCGCTCACCCATTAGAGGGCTTAATCAGTTTTGGCCCGTACAGCCGCGCGTTAATCAATCAGGTGATTGATCCAATCCGATTGGCAGTCCTAACTCCTCATGGTACACGTCAGTCAATAGATAGACTGCTAAAAGAACTTGAAGAGCGGCATCGGCCTAAAGAACGGCGCGCCTATTTGCCCGAGTTTCTCGGTTTTTCGCGGGTCTTTGGCCTGCGAGTAGTTCGCGCTTCTGAAAACGTGTGCATTGACCTTCCACCTGATGTAGACAAGGAAGTGATTGACTCTTCCACGCCTCACTTGGCCCTGGCACAAAGGTTGACGCAGGCCCTTTCATCTTTGATCACTAACCGATCAGACTTTGACGTTCTGCTGATATATCTTCCTAGCCGCTGGAGTATGGGTTTTGAAGGTGGCAAGGACGATGACTTCGATTTACACGATTACATCAAGGCTATTACGGCTAGCAGCGGGATTCCGGTACAGATAATCCTCGAAGATAGTGCTATGAGCTATTTCTGTCGGTGCAGTGTCATGTGGCGACTTAGTATTGCACTATATTGCAAGGCTGGCGGAGTTCCCTGGAAACTTGCTGACACAGATGCCGATACCGCTTATATAGGCCTGAGTTATGCTATTCGAACGGCAAGCAATAACGCGCCACGGTTCGTTACATGTTGTAGCCAAGTATTTGATGCTGACGGAGCTGGATTAGAGTTCATCGCCTACGAGACCGACGATGTACGCGTGGAACGTGACAATCCATTTCTCAGTCGGTCCGATATGCGCCGAGTAATGGCAAGGAGCTTGGCTCTTTATCAGAATCGACATGCTGGACGTTCGCCGAAACGCGTCGTCGTTCATAAATCCACTGAATTTAAGCCTGACGAGATTGAAGGCTGTTTTGATTCTTGGAAGGCCCCCGA
>DATBSH010000119.1:0-4191 GCA_036559885.1 Pyrinomonadaceae bacterium | reverse complement strand
ACGCGATCGGCGGCGCTTCCTTAAGCTTCTCACTGAAGTACTTGTGAGCCGTCATGATGGTTCGCCTCCCAAAGACGAACGGTACAGGGATTTTGAGTGTTCTTTGGCAGGTGGCTGTCGTGCACTGTTGGAATCTGAGATCCAACGACAGGGCTTACGAAATGAAGGCGGTTCTTCTTTGGACCACATGCAAGCGGACAATGAAGAAATGCTGCTGACCAGGCTGGGTTATTCTTCGGATGGACCAGGCCTGGTCCAGTTTCTCTGGGACAACCAGCTCCAGCTCGCTAACACGCTTCATGCTTTTGGCCTACCACATAATTGCGTCGAATATTGCGGAGCAACAAGACCGTAGTCACTTTGAACTGAAAACCAACCCCGCCTGCATGGGTAAACTCCAAGAGCTGATCAATAGATTGATCCAGGAGGACATCTCCATTGTCCCTTATGATCCCGCCTGGCCGCTTCAATTCCAGCAGGAGAAAGCGCACCTTCTAACCTGCCTGCCCGGAGATCTGATTCGACGAATCGAACATTTTGGCAGCACTGCTATACCTAACCTCTCGGCCAAGCCAATTGTAGACATCCTGGTAGAGGTCGTATCGCTGGAAGAAACGAAGAAGACGATTGTCCCGGTATTGGAAGCGCAAGGATATGATTACCTCTGGCGCCCGACTCACGGTGACAGTGTGCCGCCATTCTATGCCTGGTTCATCAAACGCAGCTCGACTGGTGAACGTACGCACCACATTCACATGGTTGAACGGCATTTTGAACACTGGGACCGTCTGCTTTTTCGTGATTATTTAATTGAATTTCCGACCGTAGCAAAAGAGTATGAAGCATTGAAATTGAGTTTGGCCCACGACTATCCAAACGATCGAGTCGCATACACGGACGGAAAAACCGCATTCGTTGAGCGAGTAACTGAAACTGCCAAGAAATATTATTCGGGCACGGCGCAATAACGAGCCGGTAGACCAGCCTTCCTTTTGGTTTGTAGTTGTGCCGCGCCCCAGCCGAGCAACGCGATCACGATTTAGTGGATCGTTCCTGGCCTGCGAACAGTGAGTAGATCTTATCCAGAAACGCAAGACTCCTTAACCGAAACGATCGAGCAATCCGCAGCGAGAACAGAAGTTCGCTGTTGCATCGCCGGTGGTGGACCAGCGGGAATGATGCTCGGGTTTCTCCTCGCTCGAGCCGGCATAGAAGTCATGGTGCTGGAGAAGCACGCCGATTTCCTACGAGACTTTCGTGGCGACACCATCCATCCCTCGACGCTTGAGTTGATGCACGAATTGGGACTGCTCAATGATTTTCTCAAGCGGCCGCATCAGGAAGTTCGCCAGTTGACGGGTCAGATCGGGGATGAAACGGTTGTGATTGCTGACTTTTCGCATCTTCCTACGCAGTCAAAGTTTATTGCCTTCATGCCGCAGTGGGACTTCCTTGATTTCATTGCGGAGCACGGCCGCCGCTATCCAACCTTTCACTTGAAGTTGCAAGCCGAAGTGATCGATCTCATTGAGGGGCCGGACCGCGTTGTTGGGGTAAGCGTAAGAACTCCAGAAGGGCCTATCGAGATTCGTGCAGAGTTAATAGTCGGGGCGGATGGCCGCCATTCAATAGTTCGCGCGTGTGCCGGCCTCAAAGTTGAGACATTGGGCGCGCCGATAGATGTATTGTGGTTTCGCCTCTCTCGAAAAGTCTCAGATCCTGATCAAACATTGGGACGCTTTGTGGCCGGAAAGATCATGGTGATGCTCAACCGCGGAGACTACTGGCAGTGTGGGTTCGTTATTCCTAAAGGAAACCTCGAGACTCTGAAAACGAAAGGTCTACCGGCGTTTCGCAACGACATTGTCGCGATTGCCGCCTTTTTGGCTGATCGTTTAGATGAACTGCGCGACTGGACCGACATCAAGCTTCTGACGGTGATCGTCGATCGTTTGCGCGAATGGTATCGGCCGGGGCTTCTATGCATCGGCGATGCTGCCCATGCCATGTCGCCAGTCGGTGGCGTGGGAATTAATCTGGCTATTCAGGATGCTGTGGCGGCGGCGAATATCCTTGCAAGACCGCTGTCAGAAGGAACGGTCAGCGTTAAGGATCTCGATAAGATTCAACGTCGCCGACAACTCCCTACGCGTATCACCCAAGGGTTGCAAGTGTTTCTTCAAGAGAGGGTGATTCGACCGGTCCTGGTGAGCAACCAGCAGATTAAGCTTCCGTGGCCTTTGAAACTGCTTCAGCGCTGGCCCTATCTTCGTCGCTTGCCGGCGCGACTGATCGGTATCGGCTTTCGACCTGAGCACGTCAAGACGCCGGATATCTTCCAAGGACAAGCTAGAGATTAAAAGCTGAACCAGTACCCAAAACTATTGCAAGCTGTCAAATAGCTCTTTCTCATGTATTATTCCCGCGCTTTGTCATCCCTTCTTTGAATCAGTTCAGACACAAATCGTGGTCTGAATCTTAGGAGTCGCAAATGCTGAAGACGATCGGCCTTCTGTTCTGCCTTTTATCCGCTTTGTTGTTGCTTGGATGTGCCAAATCAGAAACAACCAACACCAACTCCACGAGCTCGGCCGCGAATACGGCTGCTCCAGTAAATAGTCCGCCTTCAGGCACCACAGCGAGGGCCGCTGGGGAGAAGATTGGCGTGCCTGAATGTGACGAGTTCATCGCGGCTTATGACGCTTGTGTGTCCAGCAAAGTTCCTGCAGCCGCCCGCGACCAGTACAAAACCAGTCTGGAACAATGGCGGAAGTCGTGGCATAACCTTGCTGCCAATCCCCAGACCAAAGCGACTCTCGCCGGAGTTTGCAAGACCTCTATGGAGCAGGCGCGAAAGTCGATGAAGTCTTACGGCTGCACCTTCTGACCGAGTAGCTGCGGCGAGAGCTGCGTCACTCCCTGTAATTTGAAGATTTGGAAGTATTTCGCAGCGCCTGCGATCTCATAACGGGCGTAACAGACGAGCTCTATTTGTGTCTGTCGGCGTTCATCTGTGAAGCATTCAAATCGCCCATCTTAATCTGGTTTCTGCCGCCGACATTGATGGCCCGCGAGAACGCGATGAAAGTGATCATGAGCGATGGTTGGGAATAGTTGCCTTCAAAGCTCAGGCTTTTTGAGGTCTCCACCGTTGCCCTGAGCAAGGACCTGCAATTTGTGAGGCGCTATCAATCGCCAGGCTTCACCTATGTGGAGAGCAAGCTCTTCATCGCTGATCCGATCAAGCTCGATGCCAACCCAGCCCCGAACACCTACATATGCGGGTTTGTAAAACTTCTCCGGCGAGTTCTCGATTAACATTGTCTGGATACCAATTGCTGTCGGTATCAATACTGCAACATGCCCGTCGTTGTGATGATTATTGGAAAACATGGCGAATACCTTTTTGCGCACGAAGAACGTCGGCTCGCCATGTGAGAGTTTTTCTACCGTCTCCGGCAATCTAAAACAGATGGTCCGGACTCGTCGCAGATGCCTTTCACTTTTAGCAGGTTTTTGTTCTTTGGCTATTCGCTTCAAGTGAAAACCTCAAGGTTATTCAGGGATGGCCGAATGACCGGGTGTGCGAGGAGGAGACGAAAACAACTTGATCTCGGCTGCGTCGCCCGACAACTTGATCATACGCTCAAACCTTAAACCAAGCTTTCCGAGGACATTGATAGAACCATCATTGTCGGCAGAAGTTATAGCGACAATGCGATCTAGTCCGATCACATCTCTCCCATAAGCCATCACCGCAGAAGCTGACTCAAAAGCATAACCCTTGTTCCAAAACTCGGGGAGGAAAGCAAAACCAATATCTACATCCTCCAGCGACTCACGCTTTAGCAATCCGCAGATCCCAATTGCAACTCCCTGCTCCTTCAGCTCCGTCAAATAAAGCCCGAAGCCAAACTGTTCATAGCTGGAAACCGGACCGTCCAAAATATACGCCCGGGCGTCATCAATGGATCTAACCCCCTTGTCACCGATAAAACGGATGAACGAAGGCTCGTTAAGTAGCCGAAGAATGAACTCTGCATCCTCAACCGACAGCCAACGAAGAATGAGACGATCTGTTTCAAGAACCTTCAAGAACTGGCACCTTCCCTTTTGGTTCTACGGCAGTCGACGGAATCCATAACCTCCAGACCCATCGCGAAATTCAGCACTGGCGCTTCGGCCTATACT
>DATBSH010000118.1:0-5125 GCA_036559885.1 Pyrinomonadaceae bacterium | reverse complement strand
GACCGCAGTAAACCCAAGCACGATGGCGGTGCAAACGAAGATTGCAGGGTCGGTGGGCGTTACACCGAACAGCAACTTCGTCAAGAAACTCGTTAACGTGAGCGACGCAATCACTCCTAAGATCACGCCGATGGTTGCAAGGATTAAGGCATGGCTGATCACCATTCGCAGCACGTGACCGGTCTGTGCACCAAGCGCGATTCTGATTCCGATTTCATGAGTGCGCTGAGTAACTGAATAAGAGACCACGCCGTATATTCCAACACAGGCAAGAACGAGTGCGACCGCAGCAAACAAGCCAATTAAGCTCGTCCGAAAGCGAGGCTGCGAGGTGGCTACAGATAGGCGTTGCTCCATTGTGCGGACGCGCGTCAGCGGCAACTCAGGATCAAGGGTTCGAAGGGCACCGCGGACAGCGGTCGTCAGACTCAAAGGATCAATCACATCGCTTTTGAGGATCACCGATATTCCCCAAGTCGGCTCCTGTGTCAGGGATTGATAAATCGCAGGCTGAACCGCTTCGGCCATGCCGTTGTATTTCACATCGCCAACGACCCCGATGATTTGCACCCAATCTGCTTGCGTGTCATTCGAAAGGTTGATTCTTTTGCCAACCGGATCTTCATTTGCAAAGAACCGTCGTCTTAGCGTGTCGTTGATAAGCACAACGTGGGCGGCGTTCGGCGTATCGATGTTGTTGAATAGACGACCACTTCGCAACGGTATGCCAAGCGCTTGAAAGTAATCAGGACTAACTCTGTTGAAGTAGGCGATCGGCGGTTCGGCATCAGCAGGATGACTTTGGCCCTCAATACGGAAGTCGCTTGAAAACTCTGTCTCGTCTGGCGGCAAGCTATTGCTTAGGGCAGCCACCTTGACACCGGGAATCGATTTCAGTTGATCCAGAAAACGCGCATTGAAATCTCGAGCCTGCGCCTCCTCTTGATAGCGTTGACCCCACAAACTGAGCTGCATTGTCAGCACGTTGTCAGGATTAATTCCGATGTCGACGTGTTGCAATTTCCACAGACTCTTAATCAGCAGTCCTGCGCCGCTCAGCAGCATCACCGCCAAAGCAAGCTCCATGACCACCAGAGCGTTGCGACCCCTTCGTCGTCCTGATCCTTCTGTTGTGCGTGAGCCGTCTCGGAGCGCCTCGTTTAGATTCAATCGAGAGCTTTGCAAGGCGGGAGCTAAACCGAAGAGCACGGCGGTTAAGATTGTGATTAAGGCCGTCCAACCCAGCACCCAGCCATCGATCCGAATCTCATCCAGCCTCGGTAAATTTTCGGGCGCCAGCTTTACGAGCAGCGAAACTCCCCAGAAAGCTAGAAGCGTTCCCAGAGTTCCCCCCACGACCGCCAACAAAAGACTCTCAGTCAGGAGTCGCTTGGCGATGCGTGTTCGACTCGCACCAAGTGCTGCCCGAATCGAAATCTCTTTGAATCGCGATGAAGCGTGAACTAATGTCAGATTTGCGACATTTACGGCGGCGATGAGCAGCACCAGCGTTACCGCAACAAGTAGAGCGATCAAGGTTGGCCGTACGTCTCCAACAAAGAAGTCGTTGATGGGAACGATATTGAAATTGAAGTTCCCACGATCGAATCTCGATTTCATTGTTGTGGTATCTGCGCGCGCCTGATTCAGCGATACGTCATTTTTCAAACGCGCCAACCCCGTGAAGAAATAAGGTCCTCTTCTTGTTGGTGGCTCCAGTTGAATCGCGCGCCAGATTTCTGTTCTGCTGTCAGGGAACCTAAAGTTCGCAGGCATCACGCCAATGATTGTTGTGCTCACCCCGCTCAGATTTATTGCGCGGCCGATCACTTGCGGATCTGCATTGAACCGTGTCCGCCAGAAGTGATCGCTGAGCAAAATGACGCGTGGCGCACCCACTTGTTCATCGCTTAGGTCGAAACCTCGTCCAAGTTGAACGTTAACACCCAGCACCGAAAGGAAATTTGAAGTGAGGCCGGCACCGCGCACCTGTTCGGGAACGTCTCCGCCACTGTAATTGAACAGTCCTTGTTGATACGCGCCTATACTCTCGAACGTGTGATTTTGTGTGCGCCAATCGACTAAATCAGCGGCCGCAAGAGGCGTGCGATCACCGCCCGCCGCTTCCGCTCCGATGTTCCATACCATCACTAATCGCTCGGAATTCTTGAAGGGCAAAGGCCGCAGCAAGACCCCGTTGATTACAGAAAAGATTGCGGTGTTCGCGCCTATTGCGAGGGCAAGTGTGATGACGGCGATCAAACTGAAGCCTGGATGCTTCAGTAGCATGCGGGCGCCGTAGCGAATGTCTTGAAATAAATTACCCATCGTCAATTCTTCTTATGAGTCGTATAAGTTCTATAGGTCGTATAGGTCCTGTTTGTCCTCGCTTACTCGTACCTCAACGCCACCAATGGATCGACCTTCGTCGCGCGACGCGCCGGTAAATAACAAGCAACGAGCGCCACGAAAAGAAGAAGAAATGGAACGGTCACAAATGTGGGCGTATCAGTCGGTTTCAGCCCGAACAGAAGGTTGGTCAAAAGGCGCGTAAGCGCAAACGCTCCTACTAAACCCACGACTGTTCCGAGCAAAGCCAATTTCATTCCGCTGCTTATAACCATTCGTCGCACATCCGAGATTTGCGCTCCCAGTGCCATGCGCAGGCCAATTTCATGTGTCCGCTGCGTAACCGAATAAGAAATCACTCCGTAGATCCCGACAGCGGCAAGCACTAATGCAACTAGTCCAAAAATCGACAACAGCAGCGTTCTAAATCGAGCATCAGCAATCGACTCTTTGGTGATCGCCTCCATTGTTCTCACCTTGCCTACGGCCACTTGCGGATCCAAAACCTTAATTTCATTTCGCACTGGTCCAACGATTTGCAACGGGTCGTTCATGGTTCTCGCAATCAATGTCATGTCGATCGAAAACGGCGCCTGTGCGTAGGGGATGTAGACTTCATGGTTTGTTTGCGCATCCAGAGCCACATGTTTCACATCGCCAACAACCCCAACGATCTGCCCGGTGTAACCATTTATGCCCAACCGCAAACGCTGACCTAAAGGTTCTTCGTTTGGGAAAAAAGTGCGAGCCATCGCTTCGTTGATTAACAGAACATGCGGAGCTTCAATAACGTCGCCATCATTGAAGACCCGTCCTTTGACCAGCGGGATTCCCAGTGTTGTGAAATAGTCGTTAGTAACAATGCGACAATCGGCGCCAGGCGATTTTCCTTCCGGGAACGGGCGCTTTTCGATATCAAACGCGAAATTCATATTGTCGCCACTGAGCGGCAAATGTTTCGCGGCAGCAACCGACTGAACGCCGGGAAGCGTTTTCGTGCGCTCGATGAGTTGCTGAAACACTGCGACGCGTCGCGGCCTCGGATAATTGTCGAGTGGCAGCGACACTTCCATCGTCAATACTCGATCTGCGTTAAATCCGGGGCGAACACTTTCGAGCCGAACGAAGCTCTGGATCATTAGTGCCGCACCAATCAACAACATCAAAGTCAGGGACAGCTGGGCTGTGACTAACAGATTCCGGAATCGATGAGCTCGACCACCCTCGGCTACGGTTCTTCCGCCGGCTTTCAACGCTTCCGTAAGATCCACTTTGATTGATTGCAAAGCAGGCGCAAGGCCAAACATCAAGCCTGTGACGACGGAAGTAAGGAAGGTAAAAATAAGGACGCCGTTATCGACAGCAATTTCCTGGTGACGTGGAAAAGTCTGCGGCACGATCGTCGCGAATGCACGGACGAACCACATCGCTAAGAGAATGCCTGCGATTCCCCCTGCCAGAGAAAGAACCAAGCTCTCGGTCAGCAGTTGGCGAATGATGCGGGATCGCGTCGCGCCGAGCGCGGTACGAACTGCCATATCGCGTCTGCGCGAAGTTGAACGGACAAGCATCAAGTTGGCGACGTTCGCGCAGGCTATAAGGAGGACGAATCCAACTGCGCCCCAAAGAATCAGAACTGGCCGTCGTACTATCCCAACAACCTGTTCATTCAACGGGACAACTTTCACCTGAGAGCCGACGAAAAACGTCGGGTAAAGCTGCTCTATCCGCTGTTGAATGCCATCCATCTCGGAAGTTGCCTGGGCCACACTTGTGCCTGGTTTCAGACGGGCGATTACATTTAGGTAGTGACTCGATCTCTGTTGAAGCTCCTGGGCATCGAGAGTTAGAGGAATCCAAAGTTCAGCAGCCGCCGGCGTAAAAATGCGCAACACAGTTCCCGTCCCACCCGGAAACTGAAAGCCCTCCGGCATCACCCCGACTATTGTGTAAGGTTTGCCATCGACAGTGATGGTCTTGTTTTGTGGGTCCGCAACGCCAGCTAATCTCGTTTGCCAGAAGTTGTAACTAATAAGGACAACCTGATTGTTGCCTGGCATTTCGTCTGCGCTGGTAAACACTCGGCCTTTCAGAGGACCAACGCCCAGTACTTCAAATAACGAAGCAGAGACTACTGCGCCGGCATAAAGTTCGGCCTGAGCGCCCATTGAAACATTGAACTGGCGCGACGGTGCATAAGCCGCCATTTGGGCAAAAACCCGATTCTGATCACGCCAGTCAGCGTAGTTCGCTGCTGCGGGCGGATTCTGCTCATAACCACGGGCTGGATTCTTCTCCCAGAGAGTCACTAACTGGTCTGGCTCACGAAATGGAAGCTGCCGAAGCAGGATCGGATTCACTACACTGAAGACCGCCGTATTCGCACCTATCCCGATCGCCAGCGTGAGAACGACAAGTGCGGCAAAGCCCGGCCGTTTCAGCAAACTTCTGATTCCGTAGAGAAGATCTTTGAACAACGATTCCATCAACGTGAATTCCTATCGGCTCTATTGGTCCGATAGCCCATGGTTTCTTTCTACTCGTATCTCAACGTCCGCAGTGGGTCGACTTTCGTTGCGCGTCGTGCCGGAAAATAAGAAGCGAGAAGCGCAACGACTCCCAACATCACTGGCACTGCCAGGAATGTGAGGGGGTCGGTTGCCGCAACCCCGTACAGAAAACCTTCGATCAAGCGCGTGGCCGCGACGCGAGCGATCGTCCCACGACTCGACCAACAGTAATCACAAACAAACCTTCTCGAATCACACGCCGCAAT
>DATBSH010000117.1:0-9131 GCA_036559885.1 Pyrinomonadaceae bacterium | reverse complement strand
TTGTTCTTATCAGTCTCAATCAAGCTATCGTCGCTTCCGGAAGCAACAATCACCGTCCGCGTCGCTGGGTCGAAGTTGCCCAACCGTCCGCTTTTCTCAGTCGCGGCAGGGAAGATGTCGTAGCGTAGCCCCAGGTTGAGCGTCAGCCGATCGCTAGCCTTAAAATCGTCCTGGATAAAGAATCCGTATTCCTGCGAGCGTAGATCAAAGGCGCCTCCAGGAACGCTTCCACGAAAAGTCTGAAGCGCAGCCACGCGGTTATCCAACATGCTCGCTATTGCCCAACCGCTTCCTCCAAAGGGAATCCCGTTCGAGTCAACGAAGCAACCGGCGCCGGTTGTTGCGTTAAAGCTCGGATGCTGTGAAGCGACCGGGCAGGACAGGTTAGTTCCGGTGGCCGGAAGGTTATCTGCATAAGCCAGGTTGCCTTTTAGACCACCCGTACGCCCACCATCAATTGTATGGAGATGGCGAAGGCGTACTTCGCCGCCAAACTTGAGGGAGTGATTGCCTTTCAGGATGGTCAGAGTATCAGCGAAGTAGGGGTTCTTGCTGTTGACGATGAACGGCCCGCCGTCCCCAGCAAACTCGACGAAGCCGACGCCGAACCCGCCCGTAAGAATTGAGCCGGATTGCTCAAGCGTCCCATCGTTCACATTAGGGATGCCTACATCCTGCGCAAAAGTCTCGCTAATGCCGCAAGCGCCACCAACCCCGCAGTTAAATATTCCGATGTCGATTTTTGTGTACCCGAACCGAAATTCGTTCAGAATAGTTGGGCTAAACGTATGGGTGTCTGTGACGACGATCTGCCGAGTGTTACCAAACTCATCGCCGGCGCCGAATCCAGCAGGAACCTGCGGAAAGAATGAGCCACGAATGGCTGAAAAATTCTGATGAGAATAACGACCCGAAAGCGAATTAACGTTACTGAGACGATGATCTATCTTGATGTCGAAGTTGTCGATCTTCTCCGAGACACCTCGCTGGGTAAAAAAGTTATTGTCAAACTGTCCGGGGTTCAATCGATTCGCAGTTGGCGCGGGGAAAAGATTGAAGAACTTCTGGGTATTAGTACTGATCCGATTGGCGGGGATTGTGGCATTCGCAAAAGGTAATCCGGTAGTCGCGTCGCAAATCACTCCGGAGATTCCGCGCCCGCAGTCTCGCGTACTGGTGTAGGTAGTGCCGAAGATGCCATTACGAACATCCGCCGTCGGCACGGTTGAGGCTAGCGGCGTCGGCAGATTGTTTCGCCCACCTAGATAGTCAAAGAAGAAGAATGTGCGATCCCTGATGATTGGTCCACCAACCGTTCCTCCGAATTCATGGATCTGTTGCACTGCCTTGGTAGGCAGAATCAGATCACCACGCGCAATCGCCTCAGCGCGGTTGCGCTTTAGAATTGGATGATAGGCATTTAGGGCAGAGTTTTGTCCGTAGTAATAAGCTGAGCCATGAAAGTCGTTCGTGCCTGATTGGAAGGTCGTATTGATCACGGCGCCGCTGGCGCGACCTATTTCTGCTGTAGGCACACTGGTAGTGACTTTGAACTCAGCAATCGCATCCGGGTTGACGAAAACTCCGATCGTACCGAATTGCGGCTCATTATTATCAACGCCATCAACGGAGAAGTTGTTATTGGTCGGGCGCTGACCATTAGCCGAAAGCACCGCGCCGCCGGATCGGGCAAAGCGAGCGGATTCGGTGGATCCACGAGGGTCACCTCCGCCAGGCCCTTGCCCACCCGCATTTGGATCGCCGTTGTTGTTTGCGCGAGCATCGGACAGTGTTCCAATTGTGACTCGCGATACGCCTGGCGTTAGTGTCGCAAGCTGGGTAAAGTTGCGCCCGGATAAGGGCAACTCTGTTACCTCACGTCCTGTTACGACGCTGCCGCGATCACTCGTCTCAGTTTCCAGTTGGTTCGGAGCAGCAGAAACAGTAACGACCCCTCCTACGCCTCCAGCCGTGAGGGTAACGTCTACAACTTCCGTACTCGCCGTCTGCACAGTAACGTTCTCCCTTACGGTCTCTGAAAACGATGCCGCCTTAACCGATACCTTGTATTTGCCCGGCTCGAGCAAAGGCACTTCGTATGTTCCATCGTCGCCGCCGTTCACGGAGCGCGCGACGTTGGTTTCCGTGTTGGTTACTGTCACCTCGGCGTTCTGGACCACGGCTCCGTTTTGATCTGTCACCCTTCCTTTGATGGTCCCTTTATTTGTCTGGGCGATAGTCGGGATTGAGACAAAGAGCAACAGAAACGAGAGGGCACAGACGCGCGTCGGAAAGCGCACGACGTTGTGGGCCGTAGTCATGGTGAAACCTCGCATCGGGAAATGGATTTAAGAGCGAACTCTCCACTATCGGCGTGGAAAATCGAATGACAGCTTTTCACTGCGAATGAGCAGGCCATGTGCCCGCACTATTGGACTCGGTTTAATCAGAAGCTGAAGGGTTCTGTGGTAACGCTCGTCTTTGTTGCCTTAACAAACTAAGTTTTTAGTACAGTTCACTAGGACTGTCAACAGTTTTTTACCGACTTCGGGGGAAAATCTCTGGCGAAGGCAGCGAATTAAAGTAGCGCCACAGATTTCACCGATTACACAAATTCAGAGACAGATGGTTAACGTGAGTCATCTAAACTCTCAACTGAGGTTTCTGGCTCTTAATATATGTAATTGCTGGAAATCTGTGGATCTGCTTTGATTGTTTGACCTGCTTTAATTCATGCGGCAGCTGCCGCCGCGAACTTGCTGACCAGCACCAGGCTCAGCGCCCCCATCAGCGGCGGGTTGTCTCCCAGGGTTGAAGCCAGAATGCGTGCTGATGGCAAACCCCTGCGAATACTGTGTTCGATCGTTCCTTTAAGCGCATCTTCTACGAGCTGCCAGGCACGCGCGATTTCGCCTCCCACGACCACGGCCTCTGGACTAAAGCCAACGATCAGATTTGAGATTCCGATACCCAGGCAGAGCGCAGTGTCTCTTAGTGCTGTGTTGGCATTTACTTCGCCAGCCAGGGCCATGTCGACAAGTTGTTTGAAAGTTACAGCGTCATTGTCCGGCCGGGGCCCCAATTTGCGGTACCGCTCCAACGCGGCACGCCCAGAAGCGAACGCTTCCCAGCAATCGAGGTTTCCACACGAACACGCCACAGGAGCATTTGTACCGATAATCATGTGACCAAACTCACCCGCCGCGCCGCGCTCGCCACGATATACTTGCCCGTCAAAAACTATTCCCGTCCCCACACCCGCAGAAACCAAAACGAAAATGAAATCACGCGCATCGCTTACTTCCGGACGCCCAAACCAAAGCTCGGCAAGTGCCGCGGCGTTCGCATCGTTATCCAATGTCACCGGAAGGTTCGTCGCGGATGAAATAATCTTCCCAACGGGCAGATCGCGCCATTGGAAGTAAGGCACATAGATGGCGGTACCGTTAGAAGGATCAACCAGACCCGGAAGGCTTATTCCGATCGACTCAACCGATCCGCCGTTCTGATTTAAAAAATCTTTAATGCTTTCAATTACACGACCAAATGTCGCTTCTGGATCGGTCTCAGTTGGAAACTCCGTTTGCTTGATAATCCGTCCGGCGAGATCACTAGTTGCGATGTGGGTAAGCGTTGGCGTCACAGCGACACCGATGGCTATTGGGCCGGCTGTACGCAACCGCAGGAGAGTTGGCGGCCGGCCACCAGTGGATTCTCCCTCCCCTATTTCTTCGACCAGTCCGTCGTTCTGTAAGTCGTCAATAATCGCTGAAACAGTAGAACGTTGAAGCGCGCTCTCCCGCGCAATTTCCGCTCGGGAAATCGGTTCTCGCTCGCGCACATAGTTCAACACAATCTGCCGATTGATATCGCGGATGGTCGCGAGATGTGCGGTTTGAGCTGTCTTGAGATCTATTCTACGCATTGCAGGAGTAATACAAGATCATGGTGCCAGCTGGAGTGCATCTCAATCAGTCCATTATAGGTTACTAAGGGCGGTATTGATCCACTGAAGCGGACAGGTCAACTATCTGTGATTGAAGCTGCAATTACAAACGGGCAAGCTCAATTCGCGACGATTACTTACTGATGCCTTTGCCTTCCGTCACCGTAACTTTTCTATCGACGCCTGGCGGCTGAACGTTTTCCACAGCTCCACCGGGCCATCTTATTTCGATCTTATCGACGGTCGTAACCGGACCAAGGCCGAAATGCAAAGTTAGATCGTTCTGCGAACTGTAGCTGCCCCCACTGACGACGTCCTGCCGCTGTCGCAGCTGTCCGGTGGTTACGTAAATAATCGCTCCAATGGCATCACGTGGACTCTTCTTTGACACGTCACCAACTAATCGCAGATCGAGCCAGTGCGATTGACTCTCGCAAACGTTTCGTATCAGTGCCGGCTTCGAGTCGATGTTGTTGACCACTGCGTCCCACCGGCCATCACCATCGAGATCGCCCAATGCTAATCCGCGAGCACACCATGCCGCAGCCAGACCACTACCGGGAGCGGCAGCCACCCGTTCAAATTTTCCATTCCTCAGGTTCCGAAACAAAAGCATCTGCTGAGCGTAGCTCGTTCCCCATTGCTTGCCGTCCACGGAGGGATACACGTGACCGTTAGCAATCAGGATGTCCTTCCAGCCATCATTGTCAAAGTCAATGAAAGCTGTTCCCCAACCGAGGAATGGATACGTTGGCTCTCCATGACCAGCTTGAAAAGTCACATCCGTAAAATTTCCGTCGCCGTCATTGTGATAGAGGACGTTCGTGTCATCTGAGAAGTTAGTAATATAGAAATCAATTCGTCCGTCGTTGTCGTAATCTCCGACGGCGAGTCCCATGCCCGCCTGTTCTCGTCCATTCTCGTTGAGGGCAACGCCGGAAGGATATCCAGTTTCTTCGAATGTCCCGTCACCTTTGTTGATATAAAGCTGTTTAGGGGTCGAGTCATTAACCACAATTAAATCGAGCAACTGATCATCATCGATGTGCGCAAACGCCGAAGAGAAGCCATAATACAAGTGGGGATCGTTTACCCCCGCCTTGACGCTCACATCTTCGAACGTACCATCAGATTTCTGATGATAGAGAGAATCGCCCTCGCCTTTAAGGCCGCGCGGCCCGCATAGTACTGGCACTCCTCGGAATTGGCAGAAGTTCTGCCCTACGTTTCCCGGTTTGGAGGCTTCGCTGGGATTTGGTGGAAGATTTTCGATATCGAAATGCACATACCCGGGCACGAACAAATCCAAACGGCCATCACGATCATAGTCACCCCATGATGCACCTGTGCTCCAGCCTTTGCGCGCGACCCCGAGTTTCTCAGCCACGTCAGTAAATGTGCCGTCCCCATTGTTATGATAGAGCCGCGAGACGCCGTAATTGCTGACGTACATGTCTGGTCGTCCATCATTGTCATAATCGCCAACGGCGACACCCATTCCCCATCGTTCGTTAGCCACTCCGGCTTTGTCCGTTACATCCTCAAATTTCCAGTCGCCCAAGTTCCGATATAGCGCAGCGCGGGGCGCTTTTTCTTTGCCCTGGAGAGCTGGAATCGTAGATCCATTAAGAAGATAAACGTCAGGTAGACCATCGTTGTCGTAATCAAAGATTGCTGCGCCACCTGATACACCCTCCAGAATGTAATCCTTTGCAGCGCCGCCTGAACGATGTCGAAAGTTTGCGAGTGGGGTTCTGTCAGTAACAATCTCAAAGATCAAAGGCGCCTTCGGATCGACTATTCCAACAGTACGGCGCGAGGTGTAATTTCCAGGTGTCCCCGTCGAAACACCCCCCATTCCCTGGCCTTGCTGCTCAGATTTTTTTTCCGGAGTTTGAGCCACAAGCGCGCTTGAGACTTGCAAGAGCAGGCAAGCAATCAAAGCTATTAAGGGAAAGAACGCGTAACGACTTTTATTCATGAATAGTCACGTATCGATCGATGCTCGGATTCTCAAGTGTCTGGACGCGTCCGCTCGGCCAGCGAACTTCAATCGTTTTAACTCCGCTCGCTTCTCCGATGCCCGCCACCACTCGTCCATCATTCGAAGACAGATAGCTGCCTGCAGTTGAGACATCAAACACTTGTTTCCGCGCTTTGCTATCGACGATTGTTACGCGTGCGCCAATTCCCTGTCGGTTTGTTTTTGATCCAACCAACGCGATGCCAACCCAGTGATTCTTAGTCCCGCCGTTGCGCAATACAACAGGTGCGCCGTTAAGAGTGCTGATAACCGCATCAATCTGCCCATCATTATTCAGATCTCCGAACGCACAGCCCCTGCCGACTATAGCAGTCGCGAACGGTGCGCCCGCTGTCGCCGAAACATTCACAAAGCCTTTTCCGGTATTTCTCATCAGTAGTGGTGGCTGTTTGTAACGAAGGTAGCTGGTGGATGTTTCAATGGTGTCTAGAACGTGACTCTGGGCGACAAAGATGTCACGCAATCCATCGTTGTCAATGTCAATAAAACGCGCGCCCCAACCTGAATAAGGCAATGAGATCTGACCGACTCCCAGCGTGTTCGTCACCCAGGTGAAACTAAGGTCACCATTGTTTTGAAATAAAGGATAAGTTTCATTCGACAGTGTGGTGATGACAATGTCCATCCAGCCGTCGTTATTGAAGTCGCCGGTATCGACGCCCATTCCTGCGAAAGTTTTGCCGTTTTCGTCGAAACCAGCACCAGCCATTACCGCAATATCGGAAAACGTGCCATCTCCTTTGTTGTGATAGAGCGACTGTCGCACGCTGTCGTTTGCGACAAACACATCCGTCCAGCCATCGTTGTCAAAATCAGCAAATGCTACGCCTAACCCCTTCCCTGTCGGATCGGCTATTCCGGCTTTCTGGCTAACATCTTCGAAAGTGCCATTGGCTGTTTGGTGATAAAGGAGATTTGTTGATCCTCTGAAATTATCTGGATGGCAATATGCGCGAAGACCAGGTCTTGTTGCACCACAAAGAATTGAGCCCTTGTAAAAATCCCATTCAAGATAACGCGCAACAAAGAGATCCAAGCGACCGTCACGATCGTAGTCGAACCAACCAGCACTGGTTGACCAGCCACCACCGCCGACATTCAGCTTTGCAGTAACGTCCATGAATGTGCCGTCGCCAAGGTTTCGATAGAGATGATTTCCGCCGTAACCAGTGACATAAAGATCTACATAACCATCGTTGTCGTAATCGCCCGCCGCCACCCCCATCGAATAACCATAACCTTTTAGGCCCGAGCGCTCGGTGACATCGTCAAATGTTCCATTAGCTTGTTGCTGATATAGGCGGTCCCAAAAACGACTATCTCTCTTGTCTGGCAAGTCGTTGCTGCTCATCGACTCTTTCAAAAGAGCACCGTTCGTGAAGAACACATCTAACAAGCCATCGTTGTTGTAATCGAAGAGTGCAACTCCACCGCCCATGGTTTCGAGTAGATACTTGACGGAAGTGGGGGAGCCCGCTTGTTTGAAATCGAGCTTCACACTGGACGTTATGTCGGTAAAGGTTACGGGCGACTGACCCTGCGGGCCTGCAGGCGGTGGAGTCTTTGGCAATTCTGCGGCCACATATGCTCGACCTGTGCGCGGAGTTGCTGTGGGAGACGGACTTGCTTGCTGCCCGCGAACTGTGGAGCTAATACAAGTCAGATAGATCACTGCGAGAATGATCGTCTTTGTCGCTTTACCTGGTAGCGATTTCAACATAGTCACGACCAGCGTAGAGGCGCAGTCGGTCACCGGCTCTTGTCATCATTAGCGGCCGTGGCCGGCGTAGTGCGCTGTCCTTGGTCGTTGACACGCTGATCAAATCCTTACCTGACAGGTCCAGCAACTTAAAGTTGCCGTCGTTACTAAAACCAAACCCATAGGCGCCGACTTCGACCGCCGTGCCTCCAATCGAAATCGGCGAATCTGTAATAAAGAAACCCTGATACTTTTCGCGAACCTCGGACGAATAACCTGAGGTGTCAACCAATCCAGAAATCACGTAACGGCTACTACCAAACCGCGCTGCAGCCGAGTTGCGCATCTGAGTTGGGGCACTCAATCCCTGAAAATAAAAACCCGGAGGGACGATGCGGGTCAGATCTTGACCCGATAGCACAGTAACAGAATCCTGCGCCGTTGCCGCTAGGGACAAAGAACAAACGACAACGACGATTGCCAACACCAACATTGATGTTATGTATCTCGTCATTCTGCTTTTCCTCCTGATCGTGCGGCAAACAATAGCATAAGACACCACGGGCTTCAGAGAGTGGGTAAAAAGTCGATCCAGTGGGTCTCAGTCAGTACCGAAACGCGGTAGCGTCGGGTCTTGTGTAATTGACAGGGCCCATATTTGTAAGGATGACCCGACGCTACCACGTTTCGGTACTGACTGAGACCCACTGGATCCCGAGTTTTTACACAGCCTCTTCAGCCGCGGGTGTCTGAAAGCGGATTCGCGATTCAACCGTATGCTTGGGGGAGATAAACTAAAAAGGCGGATCTGCTCGATCCGCCTTTCGTCTGCTTCGTTGCCGAAACTATCTGCTTCTCACCGCAATCTCCACGCGCTGCGGCTTGTCGCTCTTCTTTCTTGCCAATTCGCGAGCGGCGTTCGTTTCCGCTGAGGTTGTCATCAACTGGCGCCCAACATCAACTGTCAGCCACACCTGACTGAGAAAGTACTCGCTCCCATAAAGGTTGAATACCAGACGCTCACCAGCTTTGAAGTCTCGCGACCCGATTGTCAGCGGTGCGTTGATTAGTACAGTCTTTTTGCCGTCTGTGCTACGAAGCTTTAAAGCAGTTCCGCTGGCACGCGTGATCGTGTAAGTGCCCGCTTTTAAATTCGCCTTACCCGCGGCGAAATCGAACGGGATATTCACTTGCGCGCCCGTGGGCGTTTGGGCAGAAACGCTTACCATCGCCAGCGTTAAGAGGAGCCCCAGAACTGCAAAAATGGTTGTAACTTTACTTTTCATATAACCCTCCTATTGGTCTCTCTTCAGGCTGGCTCTATTGCCGCCTTCACTACTTAACGCGACAGTTGCGAGCAAACGGGCTCACGGCCCTTGTGCATCAGAACTGAGCTAAAATTGCCTTATTTGTCGCGTTAGTAATTGGAGATCTGTTTCGGA
>DATBSH010000116.1:0-6589 GCA_036559885.1 Pyrinomonadaceae bacterium | reverse complement strand
CTCAGGCGTTTGCGTAAGTATTGCTGCTCGACTTTGTTCGTGGTTAAGGCCAGGGCGCGCGTGTATGCAGTCTTCGCCTCCTCGAAGCGTTTAAGTCGTCGTAGCAGATCAGCGCGGGCGGCGTGAAACAGGTAGTAGTTTTCCAGTTTCCTGCCTGCGCTCGCTTCATCAATCAAAGCCAGACCTTTCTCGAAGCCTTCGCTCATTGCTACTGCGGCGGCATGATTCAAAGCTACTATCGGCGATGAACTGATCCGCATCAGTTCCTCGTAGAGCGCGACGATCTGCGCCCAATCGGTTTCGTTAGCGGTCCTGGCCTCAGCATGAACCGCCGCGATGGCAGCCTGAATTTGATAATTCCCAACTCGTCCCAACAGCAGGGCCGTCTCGACAAGTCGCAGTCCCTCCCTGATTTGCTGGCGATTCCAAAGCAAGCGATCCTGTTCTTCCAAGGTCACGAGTTCGTCTCGCTCGTTCATGCGAGCCTTTCGCCGCGAGTCCTGCAACAGCATCAACGCCAGCAAACCGAGGTTCTCAGGCTCGTTCGGTATCAACTCGCAAAGCAAACGACCCAGCCGGATGGCTTCCGCAGAGAGATCCGTGCGAGTGAGTCTGTCACCCGCCGTAGCAGAATAACCTTCGTTAAAGATTAGATAGATAACGGCTTGAACTGCGGCCAGACGTTCGCTCAAAAGCGCCAGTGAGGGAATCTCATATGGAATTCGCGCGAGACGAATTTTGCTTTTAGCTCTGACAAGCCTCTGGGCCAAAGTCGGCTCCGGCAACAAGAATGCGCGGGCGATCTCGGTGGTCGTAAGTCCGCCGAGCGTGCGTAGCGTGAGAGCAACCTGCGATTCTCGATTTAACGAGGGATGACAACAAGTAAAGATCAAACGCAATCTGTCATCCGGATATTCCATCGTCTCCTCAAACAACTCGGGCTCATCGTATGGATGCAATCTCTCGGTTTCGTATGCAAGTTCCGACTGCTTTTCGTTCTTTGTCTTTTCGCGGCGAAGAGTATCGAGGAGCTTTCGATGGGCCACGGTTGTCAACCAAGCGCCGGCGTTCCGTGGCACGCCTTGCTCTTCCCAGGTCGCGGCGGCGGAAATGAACGCTTCCTGCAACGCCTCTTCCGCCAGATCAAAAGAGCCCGAAAGACGAATCAGAGTGGCGATGATTCGACCGTATTCTTCGCGAAAGACTCGCTCAAGTGTCTCGCCTGGCCGTGTCATGGCGGCGAGGTTTACACACTCTGGGAGCGTGTGCAACTGAGCCGGACCTCGCGAGCAGTGGGTGATCAAAGAGTCATTGACCGAATTGGTCGAATTTCAACCGAACCCTCGCCACCGTGACAGGCAGTCGGAATTTTCCTGGCCCATCCAACAGCCTCGTCCAGGTTTTCGCAATCAAGAATGTAATAACCGGCGAGCTGTTCCTTCGTCTCCGCAAACGGCCCGTCCGTCACCAGTATCTGACCGTCCTGACGTCGAACGGTGGTGGCGGTGCTGGTTGGCATCAACGGCTCGGCGCCGTGGAAAATTCCTTTCTGCGTGGCCTCCTTCATCACGGCGTGATGCGTCATCGCAATCGCCTTTTCTTCCTCTGCGGACGTCGATCCCTCCCGCGAGTAAATGAGCAGCATGTAACGCATTTTGTCTCCTGACTCCTTAGACCTGCGACAGACACGATGCGCCGATCTATGCCGTTGCTTCCGCGGCCCGTTCGACAAGGGGCCGGACTTCGATGGTGCCCATGCGCGCTGAGGGAATTCGCGCGGCGATCTTCTTCGCCTCATTGACATCCTTTGCCTCAATCAGGTAGTACCCGCCGAGTTGCTCATGCGTTTCGGCGAAAGGACCGGTGGTCACCAGCTCTTTTCCATCGCGCACGCGGATGCTGCTGGCGGTGCCGATTGGTTGCAGCTGCGCGCCCGCCAGGTAATTCCCGCTCGCCTTGATGTCTTCCGTAAACTTCATGTAATCACCGTAGATCTGGCCCTGCTCGCTTTCGCTAAGCTTCGCCCAATCCTGCTCGTTGTCATAGATCAGCAAAATGTACTTCATTTCTGTGTCTCCTTTTTCCGATTGAAAATCTTACCTTTCAACTGTACGACGATTGAAAATCTTCAAATCGACACACGCCTTCGAAAATTCTCTGATTCGGATATCCGGTTTAAGCCGCGGCTTCAGCCGCGCTCTCAACGATTGGTCGCACCTCGATTGTGCCTTCGCGTGCTGAAGGAATGCGCGCGGCGATCGCAAGAGCTTCATCCAGATTCTTCACTTCAATAAGGAAGTAGCCGGCAAGCTGTTCGTGCGTTTCTGCGAAGGGCCCGTCAGTGATCAATTCCTTGCCATCGCGCACACGGACACTGCTTGCGGTGGCAATCGGGTGCAACTGCGACCCGCCAACAAACTGACCTTTCGCCGTGAGTTCCTCCCTCAGTTTTCTGTACTCGGCGTAGATCTTCTGCCGGTCGGACTCGCTTTGCGCGGCCCAGTGTTTTTCTTCGTGGTAAATCAGTAAGAGGTATTTCATTTTCTGTCTCCTAAGTTGTTGTTTTCTGCCCTCGGTTGAAATCGGGCTCTCAAAGGTACGACGCGTGAAAAGTGCCAAATCGACACTTCATCACAGAAAATAACTTCGGTTTCAAGTAATTGCCGTGAAACTTACTTTCGGTGAGCCGAGTTAATCGGACTTCCTCTTCTATCAAGGTAGTAGAACTGCCTGAACCTGAACGCATTTTCTTCTAAACTTATATGCTTCACCAGGTGTGAACAGCGTTCACGGGATAATTAAAGCTGCTGTAACGCCTCTCCTATGGATCTAATCGGATTTACGTCAAAACCGTTTCGACTTAATCACGCATGCAGGTGACTCCAAAGAGGGAATCCTGGTTTTTCAATTGGGTGCTGGTCCTCGCGCTTGATTGCGACCGTTACTGTTAGTTATAACCAATCGCACCGCCGGGGCCGGCTACGCGATTGTTGAGGTCAGACTCGCGTATATCGAAGGCGATAAAAATGCGACACAGCCAACGCACCAACGGGATCCTGGTTCTCGGATGTCTGAGTCTTGGCGTCCTGCTCGGCTTGATGAGCGGCATGCCCTCATCCGCACGCCTGAGCCACGCGGACGAGCCCGCCAGTGAAGGGCTCCGAATTACTCCTGCAGGCTCCCTCATGATCGATGCAACGACCAGGCAGCCAGCGGTGGGCGCCCTGGCTGTCGATCTTGTTCGTAGTCCAGATAGCGCCGGTCGAGATGGTGGCGGTCGTTATCTCATTGCCGTTAACAGCGGCTTTGGGCTTCAGTTCAATGCGGCCAGCAATCGTGGCCAGCAATCGCTTGCGGTCATCGACCTTAATACCACCCCGGCGCCGAAGGTGGTCCAGAATATTTACTTTCCGTCACCGCAGAGCGTCAATGTAGGCCTGGTGTTTTCACCGATAGCCGACGAAGATGGCGCGTACTTTCTCTATGCATCGGGAGGATTCGAAAACAAGATATGGATCTTCCGCTTCCAGCCTGGAAACCATAACCCGATTACTCCAACCTCACCTGGTCCAAATACGATTGTTGAAGCACCGTTCATAGATGTGAGCGGCTTTACTTTGATGGCGCCATCGCCACGTTATAACGGCAATAAAGCACCAGTGTATCCAACGGGCCTCGCGATCAGTCCCGATGGCAACACTCTGTATGTCGCAAATAATCTCGGTGACAGTTTAGGCATCGTACGCAACCTTCGCAGCGACCGCAGGTTGGATCGAGTCGATTTACGTCGAGAGACCAATCTCGAACACTTCGTCTATCCTTACGCGGTTGTCTCTCGGTCTAGTATTGATTTTCAGAAACGCACGGGACAGCCGGATTTGGGCAAACATTCGTATGATGCAAAGATTTACGTTTCTTGCTGGAACGATGCGACCATCGCGGTAATCGATCCCGAGCATCGGGCTAAACCAGTTTTCTACATTCCCGTCGGGCAACATCCAACCGCGATGCTGCTGAATCCTGAACGCACCAGATTATTCGTCGTCAACTCCAACGATGACAGCGTGTCGGTTATTGATACTACGACTGATAAGGAGATTGAGCGAATCAATGTTCGGCTGGCAGAGAATGTGCCGCCCGGAAATACGCCTGAAAGTTTGGCCCTGCGCGGCGACACGCTGTATGTAGCGAATTCACATAGCAACTCAGTTGCCGTGGTCAGACTCTCAAAACGTGCTTTAGGCGGATTCTCTTTACGCAGCACTTCCGTCCGAGACGCCGAGCCAGAACGAGGTGCCACCGAAACGGATCGCAGCACGGTACGAGGCTTCATCCCAACCGGACAATATCCTTCAGCGGTGGCAGTCGCCTCCGGCACGATCTTCGTTGGCAATGGAAAGGGTACAGGAGTCGAAAACTCGTCAGTGGTTGTTAGCAACTCCGGTCGAGTACCGAACGCTCCCAACGATCGTTTTCCTGCCGGAAGTGGTCGCGGGAGCAAACAAGGCGGCCAGTATAGTGTCTCTGCGGTTAGCGGAAACATCAGTGTAGTGCCGGACCCCGACGATCCGACCCTGGCTGGCTACACGCAACTCGTAATGCGAAACAACGGACTGCTTGGACCCCAACAAACCAGGTTGTTCGCCGGTACTTCTCCAATCAAACACATTATTTATGTCATACGAGAAAACCGCACCTACGATCAGGTGTTGGGAGACCTGGAACGATCGGGAGATGGAACACGTGCCGACGGAGATCCACAACTGGCTATCTTTGGATCCGGTGAAGCAGCGCAGCGAACTGTAGGACCTCATCAAGACATTACTCCCAATTACCATGCACTCGCTCTTCGGTTTGGCCTTTTCGATCGGTTCTTTGTCAATGCTGAGGCGAGTCCTGACGGCCATAACTGGTCCACTGCAGCCTTTTCTAGTGACTATGTCGACAAAGCTTATCGCTGGGAATACAGCGATCGAGGGCGCGGGTACGACTACGAAGGGTTCAACCGGTTGCCTAATTACGACCCGGTGCGAAATGTTCCCTCGCTTTTTGCTCGGACAGTATCGGCTCAGGACATAACGAACTTTATGCGTCGCTTTGTGCCGTATCTCCATGGCTCGCGGGACGTAGCCGAGCCGCAAACACTCTACCTTTGGGATGCGGCGGCCCGGGCCGGATTGACCTATCGCAACTACGGCGAATTCGTGGCCACTGTCTCAGCAGCTGATGTTGCGGCGATCAAAGCCAATCGCTCTAAGAAGTATCCTGACATCTCGCCGACTGTTTCGACGTTTGCCACAAAAAAGTCGCTGGAGGAACACTTCAACAACTCTTTTCGCAACTTTGACATGGACACACCTGATTCAATGACTATCGAATCATACCGTGTCGCTAAGGAATCTGGCGGACGCATCAGCCCATTGGTAAGCAACGCTGACACAGAGCAACCAATCCGGGGAACGTCAAGACTTGGCGCTTGGTTGGAGGAGTTCAAAGGGTACGTAGCCGATCGAGAAGCTGGGAAGCCAGATGGTCTTCCCAACCTTTCAATTGTGCGTTTGTCGAGTGACCATACGGACGGCATAAAGGTCGGCAGGCCAACTCCACAATTTTTTGTCGCAGATAATGATTACGCTCTCGGAAGATTGGTTGAAGAGGTGTCAAACAGCCCTTACTGGAAAGACACCGCGATCTTTGTGGTTGAAGACGACGCACAGGACGGTCCCGATCACGTTGATGCACACAGGTCGCCCGTCCTTGTGATTAGTGCTTACAACCGGCCCGGCTTACTCATTCACGACTTTCACAATACTGTCAGCTTGATTCGCACGATGGAGCTCCTGCTGGGAATCGGACCGATGAATCAGCTGGATGCGACTGCCACTCCGATAAGCATATTTCGGCCGTCAGCGGACATGCGACCCTATACAGCTCAACTGCCCGATGTCGCTCTCAATAATCAAATGACTCTACCAGCCCGCGATGCCGCAACTGCTTTTTGGATGCGGCGGACGGAAGACCAGGATATTTCGCATGCAGACATGGCAGACCCGCAAACATTGAACCAAATCATCTGGTTCTCAGTTCGGGGCAATACATCAATGCCGACGATTGCCAGGCTTCCCGTATTCGATGCAATGCGACTAGGTCTGTTGGGCGAGCGAGAAGAATTGGTGCGAAGTGAAAAGAGTCATAATCCTGACTAACGATAGATTGGAGAACTGTGTTCATCCGGCTCCTCATTCCTGACATCAGTGCACGATGATTTCATCTTGCCGCAATAAAGTGATTACATTGATGTAACTCGACCTCAGCTTGGCCTTCGATGAACGTGCTCAGCTCTCCGCAGATTGAGTGTCGTGTTTTCTGTAATTGAGCTCTGAGGCGTGGGCAAAGGGGACTGTGTGTTGAACCCGGATGCTGGAAGGTTGTACCGACGTTGAGCTTCGTCAAGAACAGACGGACTGGCTTCGTTCTGCGATTTAGACAATAGACGGACGGCACGCTTTACCTTGGATCTGCCGAAACAAACCAGCGGTGTACCTATGGTCGTCCCCAGTAACAGATTGATAAAGGCAATGTAGCCGAA